>NZ_RBWE01000001.1:2623329-2711636 GCF_003627965.1 Desulfofundulus salinus
CCCCTGTGTGCAGGGTTAATAAATAAGCCAGATTATGTCCCCACCTGATTGCAAGGTGGGGTTTATTTTACGCTTACAAACAATTTCAGAAAGCCGCAGCCGGTTCGTGCTCACTCCAGCACACCGCCCTGGCAACGTGTTTCATGCCAACCCCAATTCCTGCAACTGTCGAGTACAGGGCCGGCTGTTCCGGTCCCAACCACGCAAGGCATAGTATTCCTGCAACATACTGTGAGATTGACCTTCAGGTATTATTTTATCAGAAGTGGAAGCCGAAGTCATGGGTTCCCGGAAAATTCGCAACGGCAGGGTAAAAATTTGATGGCTTCGTGGCCCTGCAGGTCTTTTGTCAGGCCAGCGCAGCCTCCACCCGTGGTGCAGTCATGCGGGCCGCCCTGCCCAGCCAACCGCGCACTTCCATAGCCTCGGCCACCCTCTTGACCGCCACCATGTAGGCAGCCAGGCGCATATCCACATCCCTGCCCAGCTTGCGCATGGCCACCACTTCATGAAAACCGCGCACCATAATTTCCTCAAGACGGCGGTTTACCTCTTCCTCAGTCCAGTAATATCCCATGTTGTTTTGCACCCATTCAAAATAGGAGACCGTAACCCCTCCCGCACTGGCCAGGATATCAGGTATGACAAAAATTCCCTTTTGATTCAATATCCGGTCGCCTTCCGGTGTGGTGGGGCCGTTGGCCGCCTCGGCCACAATCTTTGCCCTGACCTGCCCGGCCACACTGGCGGTAATCTGGTTTTCCAGCGCCGCCGGCACCAGAATATCGCAGTCCAGGGTGAGCAGTTCGGTGGAGGAAATGGGTTTGCTGCCGGGGAAACCCTTTACAGAACCGGTTTTTGTCTTATGGTCACGCAATTTTACCGGGTCCATGCCGGCGGTATTAAAGGCTCCGCCGGTGGAATCCACAACGGCGACAATGCGGCAGCCCATTTCGTGCAGCAGCCGGGCCACAATACTGCCGGCGTTTCCGAAACCCTGTACGGCCACTGTAGCCCCGGCCAGGGGTATCCCCAGCATCTTGGCCGCCTCCCGCACTACAATGGCACACCCCCGGGCGGTGGCTTCGTTGCGGCCCGCCGATCCGCCCACGATCAGCGGCTTGCCGGTAATAACACCAAACTCGTTGTACCCTTTATAGCGGCTGAATTCATCCATCATCCAGGCCATGATCCGGGGATTGGTATACACATCCGGCGCCGGGATATCTTTCTCAGGACCTAAAATCTCTGCAACAGCCCGCACGTAGCCCCGGCTCAACCTCTCCAGTTCGCCGGGCGAGAGTTCTTTGGGATTGCATACCACCCCGCCCTTACCCCCTCCGTAAGGCAGGCCCACCACCGCACATTTGAAGGTCATCCACATGGCCAGCGCCCTTACTTCTTCCAGGGTGACGTCAGGATGAAAACGTATGCCGCCCTTTGCCGGTCCCAGGGCGCTGTTATGCTGAACCCGGTAACCGGTAAAAACGCGAACGGTCCCGTCGTCCATTTCCACCGGAATGACCACGGTGAGCTCCCTTAAAGGCTGCTTTAAAATTTCATATACCGCCGGGTGCAGGCCCAAACGACTCACCGCCCGCTTGATCTCCTGCTGCGCGCTGGCAAAGGGATTTACCCCGGTCATTTTCCTACACCCCCATTTTGCTACATGAATGCTAAGTATACTGTATACATTTATAATTTGTGACAAGCAACAACTGTGCCAATACCAATTTGTTTTCACTATATCGCATCTGGAATTCAGCCGAGTAAGAGAATTAGAGCCGGCGACAATTTGCGGTCATCTGTAACAAAATGAGATCTCAATCTGGGATTTAGACATACGGGGGTGATGGGTATGCTTTCACCGCTGCGGGAGCGCCGGGAAGACATTGAAATACTCATGGAGCATTCTTTAGCCAAATACTGCACTTTACTGGATAAAATTTTATTCTTGTCGGCTTTTGCGTGGTTGACTTCCAAAAAAATTTTTACATTGCGGGAACCTTTTTTCATTGTTCACCGTCATAATTAATAAGTCAAGCGTTGAAATATTAAAAACATTAAATAGTTTAAATGAAAGAGGGAAGACGGATGATGTTGTCTAGATCTAAGCCCGGGTTTAAGTTATTTATCTTCTTACTGCTGGCGATAACCGCAATAATTTTCCTGGTCGCGGGAACGGCCTTTGCCAAAAAGGCCGTCAGGCTCGTGGTAGACGGTAAGGAAATCAGCCCGGACGTCCCGCCCCAGCTAATTGACGGGCGTGCCGTGGCGCCGGTCAGGGAGGTTGCCGAAGCCCTGGGGGCGAAGGTAGCCTGGGATGCCGGAAGCCGGACCGTAAAAGTGGTTACCGGCGATTGGCTTGGGCAGTTGGCCGGGTCCCTTGCCCGGGCCGGAGACGAGTTCAAGCCCGCGCCGGACGTGAAAGGAGAAGTGAAAAAGCTCTGGCGGGTGGGCGAGCACCGTTTTTTACTGGAGCACGTCTGGAATATGGATTACAGTTACTTCCTTTGCGACGCAGAGACGGGCGAAAAAGATTTGATCGTTGGTTTTCTGGAAAGCGCGCGACTCAAAGAGGTCGGGGATGACGAACTTGTCTTCGTCGCCAAAGGAGGCGGTGATTGCGGCGATTACAGCTTCCCCTACCTTTTGCGCTACGATGTGGAAAACAAAAAATTGTCCCGGGAAGAGTTATACCTTACGCGCTCCGTCGCTTTCGGGGCGAGCGGAGCCTGGGAGCACGTTTTTAAAGGCGTAAGCTTAAAAGACGGAGCGGTTGCCTTGGAGCTGGCCGTTGCCCCGGAGCAGGTGCTGGCCGGAGGGCATAAAAGGCCTTTTACTGTCGTTGACCGCCGGCACGACGGTTTAACCGTCCGCATCTACGGCGTGCGTTGTCCAAAAAGCAGCGAGGGCGAGCTCAAACCTGATCACCCGCTAATTGAAAGGATTTCCTGGCGGGCGCTGCCGGCTCAAGAACCGGTCGCAAATGAGGACCTTTTGAAGGAAGATTTTCCCTACGGGGCCGCCCTGAAAAGCGCTGCCGCCATCCAGGGACCCTCCCTATTGGTTGAGATAGATACAAGAGGTGAGCCGGCCTACAACATTGTTACCAGCAGCACCCGGGACCTCAAGCTGATCTATACCGTAAAATTTAAATAGCAGTCCGGTGACGGGAGCGTTCTTAAGCCAGTTGTGCCCGAGCTTAGCCCTGGCTCCGGCGCAGATTGGGATTGGTCGGCCGGATTGTTCACCGGCTGGCACACTGTAATTGCCTCCTTCGTGTTCGCGGTGATTGGTATGCTTAAAAGGCAAGCGCTGTGGATAATTGCCGCCGCTTTTCTCTATACTCCTTTTGCCTGGTATCTCGGGATGACCCCCAGGTTTAGATATTACGCCTGGTTGCTGCCCCTGTTGCCGGTTGGTGCGACGGTTGCCGTCAGGCTGGGGGTAGTTAAACTGGCGTGGATTTTTCTTTACGTGTTATTTGCTTTTACTTTCTGGCTTGCTCTGGTCATTTTTTTTGGGACGTAAACTGAGCGCGCCTTTGGTGCTTTGGTATACAATTTTTTCATTACTTGTGAGGATGGGCGATTTCATGAGGAGAAGGCAAAACTCGTTAAACCAGTGGCTGCTGGCGGCGATCCTTTGCCTGGCGTTCTTGAGCGGGTGCCGGGCCGGCAGCGGGCAGCAGGATGCAGGCGCACCCGGTCCTAAGGAAGTCAGTCCGAAAGGCATTTACCTCGTTGCTTCGCCCCTGGTGGTCAAGCCGGGTGACGAGGTTTCCGTCGCTTTGAAAAGCGACCGTCTGCACGAAATCAAGGCGGAACTGGCGCTGGGTTTGTCCTGCCCGGGGATCGGCCTGGTGAAAAACTACGGCCGGCTGAAAGATAATCACGCCCAGGTAAAAATTCCCCCTGATCTGCCGGCGGGAAACTATTATTTTCTCGCCGCCGACCCGAAATTTCGCGTCAACAGCGGGGTGGGTACTTACGCCTACATTCAAGTGGTGAACCCGGACGTTCTCCCTGCTGATCCCGGGAAAGCGCCCCGGCGGCTGGTTGCCATGGCTGCTCCGTTGTACAGCCGGCCCGAAGCTGCTGCGCCCCCGTACCATACTTTATCTCCGGGGGCGGTGGTGAGGGTGCTGGCGGTAAAAGAGGCGGCCGGGGAACAGTGGTACTGGGCGCAGGTTAACGTTTACGAAACCGGGCGGGAAAGAGTCGGCTGGCTAAAGGCCGCCGCCACCGTGCCGGTTACCCCGGAAAACTACCGCACCGCGCGGGAGGTAAGGCTGCGCCCGGGTGCAAAGTACTACGAGCACGAACGTTTTCGCCGGGGAGACCTGGGTGCTCCCGGAGAGTGGCACCTGGCGGACGAAGTGCTGTGGATAGTGGAGAGGCGGGAGAAGATGGTGCGCCTGCGGCCCTCCGAGGACATTGTGCTGGCCGTGGACGGAGACATCTGGGCCGCGGAAGCGGATCTGGTCTACTTCCGGGGCGATCTTCGCGAAGAGGAGGAGCACTGATGGGAAAGCCCGTCCTCCTCACTGGCCAAAGGAGAACGGGCTTTCTTGCTGCGCATTTTCATTGTTACGTACAATAGCAGCCGTATTTGGGTATAATTATCGCCCTATGGGGCGATGCCCCGCTCGAACCACAACACAGGGCTACAGGTTTTCAGGGGCGGTTTTCCACAAGTTCAGTTTTACCACCGTGGTCAGGGCGGGGTAAATTACTTCTGTTTACCACCAGTTCTTCCTGCTCAAGGTAGCCGGGGAACATTTTCTTCAACGGCAAGGGTGCTGCTTTTTGATCTACTCCCGCGGCCGCATTAACGGGAAGAGGATTACATCCCGGATGGACGGGGAATCGGTCAGCAGCATCACCAGCCGGTCAATGCCGATGCCCAGACCTCCCGCGGGCGGCATGCCGTATTCCAGGGCGGTAATGTAATCCTCGTCCATCATGTGGGCTTCTTCGTCCCCCGCCCGGCGCTTCTCCAGCTGCTTGAGGAAGCGGGCCTTTTGATCGATGGGGTCGTTGAGTTCGGAGAAGGCATTGGCCATCTCCCGGGCGTAAATAAACAGCTCAAAACGGTACGTCAGGGCGGGGTCCTCCGTTTTCTGCTTGGCCAGGGGTGAAATTTCAATGGGGTAGTCCATGATAAAAACGGGCTGGATCAGCTGCGGCTCCACTTTTTCCTCGAACACCTTGTTCAGGACGGTGCCCCAGCTGTCCTTTTCCTCCACCTCCACCCCCAGCTCCCGGGCCGCCCGGCGGGCTCTCTCCCCGTCATCTCGGTACTGGTTAAAGTCCAGCCCGGTATGTTCCTTGACTGCCTCCAGCATGGTCTGCCTTTTCCAGGGCGGCGCAAGATTAATCTCGACCCCCTGGTAGGTGACGGTGGTGGTACCCAGCACCTCGGAGGCCACGGTGGAAATCATTTCTTCGGTCAGGTCCATCATGTCGTGGTAGTCGGCATAGGCCTGGTACAGTTCCAGCATGGTGAACTCCGGGTTGTGCTTGGTGGAAATGCCTTCATTGCGAAAATTCCGGTTTATTTCGTAAACCTTTTCAAACCCGCCCACCAGCAGGCGCTTGAGGTAAAGTTCCGGAGCAATGCGCAGGTAAAGATTCATATCCAGGGCGTTGTGATGGGTAATAAAGGGCCTGGCCGCCGCACCGCCGGCAATGGGGTGCATCATGGGCGTTTCTACTTCCAGGAAACCCCGCCTCTCCAGGAAATTCCGGATGGCGTGGATCACCCGGCTCCGGATGATAAAGGTGTTTTTTACCTCGGGATTGACGATCAGGTCCAGGTAACGCTGGCGGTAACGCAGGTCCACGTCCTTTAAGCCGTGCCATTTTTCCGGCAGGGGGCGCAGGGACTTGGCCAGCAGGGTCAGCTCCTCCACGGCCACGGTGATTTCACCGGTGCGGGTTTTAAAAACCTTGCCCCGCACACCGATGATATCCCCTATGTCCAGCCGCTGGAACAAGTTATAAGTTTCGGCACCCACATCGTTTAGCCGCAGGTAGATCTGAATCTGCCCCGAGCCGTCCCTGAGGTTGCCGAAACTGGCTTTGCCGTGGCCACGCCGGGCCATTAAGCGACCGGCAATACATACCTTTTGCCCCTCGCACTCCTCATAATGTTCGATAATCCAGGCGGCAAGGTGGGTGCGCGGGTAGCGCCCGCCGTAGGGCTCGATCCCCTGTGCCTTGAGTTCCTCCAGTTTTTCCAGGCGCACGCGCAGCAGTTCATGTAAATCTTCCGGCTTGAGTTCTACACTTTCCTTTTCCGTCATGACATTCCTCCGGCGAATCCTGGTCAACGTATATCCACAATCTGGTATTTAAGCAGTCCTGCCGGCACGGAAACTTCGACCACACTCCCCTTGCGCTGGCCCAGAATGGCCTTGCCCACGGGAGACTCGTTAGAAATTTTATGAGCTCCGGGATCGGCCTCCACGGAGCCAACAATGGTATATTCAACTTCGTCGCCAAACTCCAGGTCTTTGAGGCGGACGGTAGAACCAAGGCCTACTTCATCCGTTCCCGTACGCTCATCGTCAATAACCCTGGCGTTACGCAGCATTTGCTCCAGTGTTAAAATACGGCCTTCAATAAAGGCTTGTTCGTTTTTGGCATCCTCGTATTCCGAGTTTTCACTGATATCTCCAAATTCAATGGCCTGCTTAATGCGGGCGGCTACTTCGCGGCGACGGATGGTTTTCAGCTCTTCCAGTTCCTTTTCGAGCTTTTTTAAGCCCTCAAGGGTTAAAATTACTTCCTTTTCCTTCATGTTCCCTCGTCTCCTTTGCATTTCTCTGCCCAGCAGAACCTACTCCCCCAACGACACTGAAAGCACTGCAATGACAAAAACCATTGCAGTGCTCGCGGTACCATTAACCTTTCAACCCATTATAAGGAGGGTTTTTCCCTTTGTCAAGGGGCTACCCCCACCAGTTGCTGCTCCCCCAGCGCGTTAAGGCGGCTTTCGGCCCGGGCACGGATGCGCTCGATTTCCCGGGGATCAATGGCCCGCTCAAAGCTGCGCAAACCGGCCAGCTTGAAGCCGTGTTTTTTGGCCAGGGCACTGATTTCCTCCACCTGTTCAATGGTTATGTCCCGACCCAGGGAAAAATTCTCATACCTTTTTTCCAGGGCTAAAATCATGGTTTCGGACATGCAGGCGTAAGCCGTGCCGGGCGGAAAACCAAAGTTGAAGTTAAAATTAACTTCACCAGGCACCTCCACCACGCCGCCTTCGATCACCAGCACGTCATCCCTCTGTTCGGCCACCTGGCGGCTCACATTGCGGGGGCGGGAAACGTCGCAAACCACGGCCCCCGGCAAAAGGTCTTCGGGCCCGATCAGGGTATCCACCGCGCTGGTGACGGCAATTACCACCTGGGCCGTCCGCAGGGCCTTCTTCACGTCAGAGGTGATGGTCACCGCCAGACCCGTTTCGTAAAGTATTTTTGACGCCACCTGTTCCAGCCTGGATTTATCCCTGGCCACCAGGGTCATCCTGGTGGCCTCCCGGGCCAGCATGAGGGCACAAACCCTGCCGATGGAACCGGTGGCTCCCAGCACCACAATGTGTGCCCGGCGCAAATCGTGCCCCATCAGGCGTGCCGCTTCCTTTGTCCCCTCAATGGCCGTGGCCACTGTATAGCTATTACCAGTGGTCACGGCTATATTCAGGTTTTTGGCCACGGTAATGCCCGCATCCCCCACCACGGAGGTAAAAGCACCCAGGCCGACAATGCCGGCTCCCAGCCTCTCGGCCACCCGCCCCGCCTGAATAATCCGTTCCAGCACAAAATCCTCCGGCAATTCCACCATCTGCCGGGCAGTAAGGGGGCAGGCCACAAACCAGCCTTCCGCTTCCCCGTAAGGGGTTTTCACACCGGTAATATGGGACACCCTCATGGGAGGCACCAACCGGAAGGCGCTTTCCACCCAGCGCTCGGGAAGGTAGCGGGTGAAGGGAAACTTCCTGGCCACATCCCGGACATCAAGGGGGTGGATGATAAAAGCAAATTTTTCCACAGGACTCACCTCTAACCGTTTTACGGCAGACTTAAAGCCTAACTGCCCGGATTAGTTCCACAATTTCGTCGGGATTGACATATTTGTCTTCCTGTATGGGCGATTCACCAATTTCGTACCCCAGAACGGGCTTATCCAGCACCGCTTCAATAATTTTAATTCTTTTGCTGGACCCGATGACCACTACCTGGTCAAAGGCATGCACCCCGGCTATTAAATCCATCATGGTATTAACCAGCTCAAGACCGTTTTTGCTCCGCACAAAGTCCCACCGTTCAGCTTCGGTCATGAGGAGCACGAAATCCACCCCTTCTTTAACCAGGGCGGACTGGAGCTCTTCTTTGTTCTTGACGGGAAAACCAACCACGGCAATCCGCTTGCCTTTGCGGACCTCGCCCAGGCTCTCCAGGCGGCTCACCAGTGTGCGATCCACGCCCAAACGGCCGGCCACTTCCGCCTGGGATAAGCCTTTAGCCCGCAGCTCAAGCATCCTGGAAACGTACTGGTCGATGCGGCGCCGGCTGATGATCTTTTCGCCAATGCGGATGAGATCCAAGGAAAATTACACCATCCATTATATCCCGAAAGGGGATGAAAAATGTGCACACTTTTGTGTACATTATTGTAGCAGGGCTTACCAGAAAAGGCAAGGCATAAAACATTTACACACAAAAAACGGCCGGTGCACCGGTACCAGCACACCGCCTGCCGCAAGCGATTATAATTTATAATGCATCCATGAGGATTCCCGTTAAAATATCCTTCATTTCCTGGACCGAACCGGCCTGATTTATTTTCTCCCGCAGCCGGGCGGCGCCCCGCAGCCCCTTCAGGTACCAGGCCGCGTGCTTGCGCATTTCCAGCACCCCGATGTGCTCTCCCTTTAGCGCTACCAGGAGATCGAGGTGCCGCAGGGCGGTGCGGATCTTTTCCTCCCAGGTGGGTTCGAGCAGGAGCTCACCGGTGGCCAGGTAATGCACCGTGCGGGAAAAAATCCAGGGGTTGCCCATGGAGGCCCGCCCGATCATTACGCCGTCGCAGCCCGTCTCCTCCAGCATCCGCCTGGCATCCAGGGGCGTGCGCACATCCCCGTTGCCAATCACCGGGATGCCCACCGCCTCCTTTACCCGGCGAATAATGTCCCAGTCGGCCTGCCCGCTGTAGAACTGGGCCCGGGTACGCCCGTGAACGGTTACCGCCGCAGCCCCGGCCGCTTCCACCAGGCGGGCCAGCTCAACGGCGTTAACGTGATCATCATCCCAACCCTTGCGCATTTTGACCGTGACCGGCACCTTTACCCGGGCCGCCACCCGGGACACAATCTCGGCGGCCAGTTCCGGGTTCTTCATCAGGGCCGCCCCTTCGCCGTTTTTAACGATTTTCGGCGTGGGGCAGCCCATGTTGATGTCTATGATATCGGCGCCCTCGCCGGCCACAATTTCCGCCGCCCGGGCCATGTAGTCGGGGTTGGAACCGAAGACCTGCACGGCCAGGGGGCCTTTCTCGCCCCCGTGCTCGAGAATGATCCGGGTGCGGGGATTGCCGTAGATTAAAGCCTGGTCGCTGATCATCTCCGTGAAGACCAGGCCGCAGCCGGCCTCCCGGGCCAGGATGCGGTAGGCCCGGTCGGTAACCCCGGCCATGGGGGCGGCAATTACCGGATTGGCCAGTTCGACGTTACCGATCAATAACTTCATGGTCATCTCACCGCCGGCAAATTGCGTTCATAAATCAAGCGCAGGCCCTTCAGGGTTAACAGGGGATCTACCCGGTCGATGGTGCGGGACTCCCGGGCAATAAGTTCGGCCAGGCCGCCGGTGGCCAGCACGGTGGGGTTTCCCCCCAGCTCATCCTTCATCCGGCGCACAATTTCATCCACCTGACCCACAAAGCCAAAGACGATCCCCGCCTGCATGCTGCTGACGGTGTTCTTGCCAATCACTGCCGGCGGCCTGACCAGCTCAACCCGGGGCAGCTTGGCGGCCCGGGCGAAGAGGGCCTCGGTGGAAATGCCGATACCAGGGGCAATGGCACCGCCCAGGTATTCTCCCCTGGCCGATATGGCATCAAAGGTGGTGGCCGTACCAAAATCAACAATGATCAACGGGCCGCCGTAAAGCTCGTACCCCGCCACCGCATTGACAATGCGGTCGGCACCCACCTCCCGGGGGTTATCATATTTAATGGCCAGGCCCGTCTTGATCCCGGGCCCCACCACCAGGGGTTTGACGCCAAAATATTTCTCGCTCATCTGTTCCAGGGCCAGCATTAAGGGCGGTACCACTGAAGAGATTACCAGGGCCTTGATGTCCCGGCGGGAAATGCCCGCATAATCGAAGAGATCCCGGAGTAACATACCGTATTCATCGGCGGTACGGTGGGGGTTTGTGGACAGCCGCCAGTGCTCCAGCAATTCCTGGCCTTTATATACCCCCAGAACAATATTTGTATTCCCCACGTCAAATACCAGGATCATCGTATCCACTCCTTTTCAGAGTAATTCTATCAAAGGGGTACAGGCGGTGCAACAAAATGTACATTGTATAAGAGGTCCTGGAACCGATCCGGCCTTCACTGGCACTGGAGCAAAAATTATGATATTATCAGATAATAATTAAGCAAGATTTCCGGAGGTAGAGGCAATGAATGAACGCATTCCCCGCATGAAGGCGGATATATTAAAAGCCCTGGCCCACCCCACCCGGGTGAGCATTCTGGAATGCCTGCGGCAGGGAGAACGGTGCGTCTGTGAAATCATCGAAGAGCTGGATATGGAGCAGTCCAACGTATCCCAGCACCTGGCGGTACTGAAAAAGCTGGACATTGTTGATTCCCGCAAAGAAGGGCTGCGGGTGAATTACCGGGTAAAGTACCCGGAAGTATTTCAAATTCTTGACCTTTTGGACGGCGTGCTGGTCTCACAGGTGGAGGATACCATGTCCACCTTAAAGAGCCTGCGCAAAAAAGAGCTGAAAAAATAGCCGTCAACCAGTGTTGTTGACAAAGTTGACAAAAGTCGTTAATAGCCTTAAAATTTAAGGAAAGTAACGGTTTTTGTCCTGAGGTGTCTTTTGTTGAAGGAACAGGTCCTGGAAATGCTGGTAAAAGGATACCCTGATTTCGTCTCCGGGGAGGCTATCTGCCAGAGCCTGGGGGTTTCCCGCACGGCGGTATGGAAGCACATCCAGGCTTTGCGGGGGGCGGGTTATGACATTGAGGCCGTGCCCCACGCCGGCTACCGCCTGGTAAACATTCCGGACCGCCTTTATCCCGCGGAAATCACCCGGGGGCTGCAAACTGCCTTTCTGGGACGCAACGTTTATCATTACGACCAGGTGGAGTCCACCAACAGCACGGCCCGGGAACTGGCCGCCCGCGGGGTCCCCAACGGCACCCTGGTGGTGGCCGAGGAACAAACCGGGGGCCGGGGACGTATGGGCCGGGGCTGGTTCTCCCCCCACGGCCGGGGAATCTGGTGTTCCGTGATCTTGCACCCCGCGGTGAACCCCATGGACGCCCCTCCCCTGACCATGCTGGCAGCCGTGGCCGTGGCCCGGGCACTGCGCCGGGCCGCGGGAGTTGAGGCGGGAATCAAGTGGCCCAACGACCTGCTGGTGGGGGAGAAAAAAATATGCGGCATTTTAACCGAACTCTCCGCCGAAATGGAGCGGATCAATTATTTAATCATCGGCATGGGCATCAACGTCAATATTGACCGCCATGAGTTCCCCCCGGAGCTGCGGGAAATCGCCACCTCGGTGCAGATAGAAAGGGGGCGGCGGGTTTCCCGGGTGCCTTTGCTGCAAAACCTGCTGGCCGAGCTGGAATACTGGTACAGGCTCTGGGAAAAAGAGGGGTTTGCCCCGGTGCTGGCCTGCTGGAAGGAGCTAAACGTTACCCTGCACCGGCCGGTCAGGGTGTTCACCCAGAGGGAAACCTGGGAAGGGTGGGCCGAGGATGTGGATGCCGACGGCTCGCTGGTACTGCGCCTGCCCGGCGGCGAATACAAAAGGGTGGTCAGCGGGGAGGTGAGCCTGCGGGCCAGGTAGAACAAATGAGGCTGTCATCGTCGTCATGAAAGACGCTCCATTTGATGCTCCTTCAGGGGAAGTATTGTGACTTTTTGGTTAACCAGTAAATATCCTGAAGTTAACTATTTCGCTCCGGGCATCCCTGCCCCGCCTCCGGTCTCGTTAAGTTTGCCCAGCACTCAACAGTTTTGCAAGTGATTGTACAAAATTGTAATGTAAGGAGGCATCATTCCATGAAACTATCACCCCGGGATATGATTCTGGCCGCCCTCTTTGCCGCCCTGGCGGCCGTGGCAGCTATGTTGTCCCGCTTCTTCATTACACCTTATGTACCCTTTAGCCTGGTGCCCTTTGTGGTTATGCTGGCCGGCGGGCTTCTGGGTGCCCGGGTGGGGGCTTTGAGCATGCTGATCTACGTGCTGCTGGGCCTTGTCGGCCTGCCGGTTTTTGAGACGGCCCCCTTTGGCGGCCCGGCCTATGTGCTGAAGCCTACCTTCGGCTTCCTTCTGGGCTTTATCGGGGGCGCCTGGGTTACGGGAGCCCTGGCCCCCAAACAAAAGGACCCGGGCGTGGTACCCCTGTTTTTGGCCATGGTCGCCGGCCTGGCGGTAATCTACCTCCTGGGCCTGCCCTACCTCTACGTAATACTGAATTTCTACATGGGCAAAACCTTTTCCGCCCTGCAGGTGATTAAGATAGGATTCCTGCCCTTCATTGGCTTCGACCTGCTCAAGGCCGCACTGGCTGCTGTGCTGGCCCGGCTGGTTTACCGGCGGCTGCACGGCCTGGCCGGTGAAAGCACCGGCCGCGTGAGGTAAAACGTCCCGCTGGGCCTCCGTAGCTTTCAAGCAAAAACAGCAAAACAAGAAAAACAAAGGTTATGGCCGGCCCTTCATGCATCTGAAAACAGGGAAACAAAGACATCAACAAGCTGCGGGTCGAAATGGCTCCCCGCACACCTTTTAAGCTCTGCTATCGCCTCTTCTTTGCTCCTGGGCTTTAGGTACGGCCGCCCGCCGGTCATGGCGTCAAAGGCATCGGCAATGGACAGGATGCGGCATTCCACCGGTATCTCTTCTCCTCTCAGCCCCAGGGGGTATCCCTTCCCGTCCCACCTTTCGTGGTGCTTGAGAATCAAGTCCGCCACCCCGGCGAGGTCGGGGGAGGACAGGGCGATGCGGTAGCCCTTTTCGGGGTGCTGGCGCATGACCTCCCATTCTTCCTCTGTAAGCGGGCCTTTCTTGAATAAGATTTCGTCCGGCACGGCAACCTTGCCCAGGTCATGGACCTGGGCTAAAAGGGCCAGGTCTGCCATCTGCCGGGGAGAAAGCCCCAGTTTCTCGCCCATTTTAAGACACATTTCTTTCAGCCTTTCGGCGTGCCCCGCGGTGAGGTAATCCTTCTCTTTGAGGGCTGCCAGCAGCGCGCCCACGATCTGGTTTCGCGCGCCGGCCCTGTGCACAAGCTTATGGCGGTACATGAGGTCGTCGGCCTTCTTGAAGGTGTCTTCGAGGGATTCGTCCCCGCTCCGGCACGTGGCAAAGCCTGTAGATACGTGCAGGGGCAGCTCGGGGTGTTCTTTGTTGTAGTCACCGATCCGGGAGCGTATCCGGTACACAATATCTTCCCCGGTTTTTTCATCTGTTCCCGGCAGAAGGGCGGCGAACTCATCGCCCCCTATGCGGGCCAGAATATCGGAACGGCGCAGGGAATTTCTCAAAACATCTGCGCAGGCCTTCAACATTTCATCACCCCTGGCGTGACCCAGGGTATCGTTGACCAGTTTCAGGCCGTCCAGATCGGCCACCAGGATGGTTATCGGGTATTCCCGGCTGACAGATAAGCGCCTGAGCTCTTCCTGGAAAAAGGCCCGGTTGTAAAGGCCTGTCAATGGGTCGTGCAGGCTCAAATATTTCAACTGTTCTTCGTAGCGCCTGCGCTCGGTGATATCCAGGGCTGCTTCCACGGCCCCTATAACGTTTCCCTTTTCGTCCTTAACGGGGGAGGCAGTAATACTCCACAGGCGGCCGTCCGGCGAAGCCACCTCCCCTGCGCATACCTGACCGGTCTCCACAGCCTGCACCACCGGGCAGCCCTGGCAGGGAACGCTCCTGCCGTGCCATATTTCGTGGCATTTCGCTCCAAAAAGGTCTCCGGGGCTCCTGCCGACGGATTGGCCGGCCGCGCGGTTGGCCCAGATGATCTGCATGTCCCGGTCTATAAATACAACCAGCTCCGTAAGGCTGTCGAGAATCAGGGACTTTTCTGCCATCAACCTCTGCAGCTCTTCTTCCAGAATCCTGCGCGGGGTGATGTCGGTCAAAAAATGCAGGGTGGCGGGCTGCCCCTCCCACTCGACCACTACGGAGTTTGTTTCCGCCCACTTGATACTCCCGTCCCTGGCTATTACCCTGAACGGAAATGCGTATAAGATGCCTTTATTCTCCAGCAATTCCCTGTAATGTTCCCATACTGCCTCCCTGTCTTCCGGGTGAATGAAGTCAAGGAAATGCCTCAAGACGATCTCTTCCGTTGTGTAGCCTGTATGGACCGCAGCCGCCCGGTTGGCAAATTTGACCACGCCCTCCTGGACCACCACGACGGCTTCGGCGGCGTTTTCCACCACCGCCCTGTATTTCTTTTCCTTATCGCTTATCTCTCGCCGGTACTCTTCCAGCCTGTCCAGCATTTTGCCGATTTCAGCGGAAAGAAGGGAAAGCTCATCCCTTCCCCCCAGAACCGGGAACCCGGAGGAAAGGGGAAACTGGTAGCCCGTGCTGGTTACGGCAGCGGTAAGCTTTGCCAGCCGGGATACGACGGCACGGTTCAGCCAGAACAGGGCCAGGCCGCAGCACAGGACCGCCGCCAGCGCCAGGTAAAGGCTGAAGGCCTTTTCGGCGGACTGGAACACCCTGGCAGCGCGCCTGTCCGAATTAACCTGAAGGATTAAGGCGGTTTTCCCCTGCAGGTCTTTAATGACGGTAAAGCCGGCGCTTTCCTCAGGGGAAATTATCCTGGCGTAGCATGCCTCCCCGTTCTCTAAAGAGCCCGCCGGCTGCAGGACGCGGAAGTCCACGGCCCCCGGCGGGTGAAGGGTGAGGGGCAGGCGGGTAATCTTCGAGAGCTCTTTTAAATGATTATCATTTAAGATACGGCCGAAGATCAGGATCCCACGGGCTGGTCCAGTTCCATCGCTTTTGAGAACGGGCCTGGCGGCCACCAGCACCGCCCCTTCCGGCGTCACCACCAGCCCTTTAAGACCGCCTGCTTTTTGGCGGGCCGGAAGGACAATTTCCCGGGGTAAGGGGACATCTTCTCCCTCTTCCGGATCGTATCCCCTGGCATATACCATCTCTCCCCTTGTATTTATAATTACTGCATAGTTGATTCTCAAAATTTTAAACACGTTATCGACCAGGTTTTTTTCTATATATTCCCGGTTTCTGTCCTTCACGAAGGTGTACGTGTCGTCCCAGGTAGCCCAGTCTTGGGCAGATTTATCCAGCTCCGCCATTTCCCTTTCCAGGGCCTGCAGGGCCCGCTCAATATTCTGCTTAAGATCATCTCTTTCCAGCTCAGCTACAATGTTATTTGCGATCACATGAAAAACCGCAAAAAAAACAAGGGCAAGAATGGCGAAGGCGGCGCATAGGGTGAGGACTATCCTGGTTTTTAAAGACATCCCGGTATCTCCCCCAGGTCCTGGCCGGCAGCCGGGTTCCCGTCACCGCATAAGGGTAAAGCGGCAAGCTTTCAGTGCAGCGGGGGTTATATTCCCCGGCGTGTTTGGTTTATTACTTTACCAAATTAAATGCCGTTACCAATAAAGCTTCAATATCTGGGGAAATTCGACACCTTAGCTCAATTACCTACCAGCCGGGGAAATTTTTTGCGAATACCGGGTGTAGCAGGCGCATCGCGCTCCCCGGGCAGGCGTTCAAAAATTACTGGCTCCGCTTTTACAGCAACCGCAGGCGGGATAAGGTTTCAGTTTGCGGCTCATTTCCCCACCTCCCGCAGGAGTTCGTCCGGGTTCCAGACGCGGCTCTGCATGCACTGCCCCATGCCCATGGTGGTCTTCTGCCCCAGGTTACCGTGCGCTGTGAAAAAAGGCACCCGCCTTGAACCGGAGGGTGCTCTTTTAATCCAAAAAAGGTACTTGCTGCGGCTTCAAAAGTTGCCACTCACCTGCTGCAATGCGCGTGCCTGCACATCCACACGCCGCCGGCCGCTGTATTCGTCCACCCCGGCGTAAACCAGCGCCCCTGTGGGGCAAGCACGCACGCAGGCCGGCACCCCTGCTTCATCCCGGCATTCCCGGTCGCACTTCAGGGCCATGGTGCCGGCGGCGTCGCTGCGGATCACACCGTAAGGACAGACCATCACGCACATCCAGCAGGCGGTGCACTACTGCTCGCCGCCCACATTGGTTACCGTGCCGTCCTCCTGCTGGTGCATGGCCCCGGCAATGCAGGCGTCAATACACGGGGCGTCCTCACAGTGACGGCAGTTCAGAGGTGCCTTTTGCCCGCCCACCTGGTGCACGAAAAATGCGGGTGCGCGGTTTTTCGCCGTTTAACACGGCGCCCAAAAGATTGCCCGCAGTGGAGTGAGCCACGGCACAGGCCAGCTGGCAGGAACGGCAGCCCAGGCACCGGTCGAAGTTAATTAATACTTCTTTTTGCATTTCTATAAAATCTCTGCCTTTTCCGGAACGGTTATGATGATAAAGTCATCACCCCCGATGTGGCCGATGAAATCATTTTTGGCGCCGAACTTTTTTACGACACTGCTCAGGAGAGCGGCGGTAAACAAAATCACCTGGTCACCGCTTTCAAAGCCGTACCTATCGTTATAAGACTTGAAATGGTCCAGGTCCAGGTAGATCACCGCGCAGTCCTCATCTTCCCTGGCCCGCCTGGACAGTTCCTGCTCGATGGCTATATTTCCCGGCAATCCGGTCAGCGGATTGGCGCCCCTGGCCATTTCCAGCCGGATTCTGGTCATGGTATCAAGTAAAGTCTGAACCGATACAACCCCCTTGAACATCTGATTTCTTGTAACAACGATATAGTCGTAGAGCTTGAGCCTGTCCCGGTTCATGGCAACCCGGGAAACTATTTCAATGGGAGTGTCTTCCTCCACCACCAGGGGAGAAGTGTCCATTAGCGATGTTATCGGGCGATCGAAATACAGGGGTACCCCGTACTGCATCCCCAGGTAGCGGTCCAGGCGGTAGCGCATCACCAACCCCACGGGTTTTCCCTCTTCTACCACCACCACTCCATCAAGCAGGTCATTATCTTCCAGTATTTTTTTTACTTCGCGAACCAGGCAGTCTTTGCGGACACTTACGGCGTTTTCCGCGATTTCTCCTACCGGGAAGGCATGCTTCCAGGCCCTGTTGCGCCCGCTGGAGGCCAGCCGGAGCACCTTAACCTCTACAGTCTCATCCAGGTAGGCTTTCGGGAATACCGACCTGCCCAGGAAGTAGCCCTGGCCGTAGTGGGCGCCGATATTGGCAAGGGTGATCAATTCCTCCCCGGTTTCAATGCCCTCGGCAATAATGGCGCAGCCGATTTTTTCGGCAAAGGTTATAAATGTTTCCAGCAGGGCCCTCTTGATAGGGTTAAGGTTGATGTCCCTGACCAGGGACATGTCTATTTTAATGAAGTCGGGCATTATTACTTTTCCCCAATAAAATGCAAATTTCCGGTTAAATTTTCTTTAATCTCCCGGCCTGCCGGCCGTCCACAACCCCTTTACCCCCATCCCTGCCATCCCGTTAAACCTGTTTCGGTAAACAATCCTTTCCATTTTCCCGCTGATATGTTACAATGTAGTCACGGAGGTGACCATAATGGAGTTTGCAAGCGTAAGGGAGTTTAAAACCCACGCCAGCGAATTTATCCGCAGGAAGGAAGCGGTGATGGTTTTTCGGAACGGCAAACCCGCAGGCATATTTATTCCCTGGGAGGATATAAACGTTGATGACGAAGTGCGCCGGGCGGCCCTGAAGGCCCTGGTGGCAAAAGTCGCCAAAGAAAGACAGGAAAAAGGGATAACAGAGGAAGAGGTGCTGGAGGACTTTGCAACTTTCCGGAAAGATCGCCGTGGACGCGAACATCGTGCTTTCGACGCTGATCGGCGGGAAAGCGAGTAAGGTGTTTGTTGAAGCGAAAACTTTAAAGTTTGTTACAACTGCCAGCGTGGTCAATGAGGTCAAGGAGTACATTCCGGTTTTGGCCCCAAAAAAGGGTTTGAGCCGGGAGGTCATGGAAGCGGCCTTTTCCCTGCTGGAGCTGGAAGTTATAAAGAAAGAAACGTATTCTGGACAGAATCCCGGTCGCTACGGACTTAATCGGAAAGAGAGACCCGGAGGACGTAGAACTCGTAGCGTTGGCGCTGGCGTTGAAGTGCCCGGTCTGGTCGAATGACAACGACCTGGTGGAATTAAAACAAATAAAGACTTATACAACCGCTGAAATGTTGTGTATATTGGAAGGTTTCCTGGGTTTTTAAAAACAAGAAATAGACCGGGGGTAAATCCGTTATTTCCGGGACGCTGGGTCGCTTCTTTCCTTTGCGGAGAGAACCAGTTTTAAGCTTTTCATTTTCATGCACCACTGTTTTATTCGTTGGCCGCGTTTTTCATACATCCCGACGCCAGGACCACTGCCGTAAGTATAATAACTAAAACTAACGGACATCTGGCCCTCAAACACCACTTACCCACTGGCTGACTACTGATTTTCCGGTACCGGTTTTGGGTTAGCCAAGAGTACTTGTCTTCACCACTCCGTCGGGTAAAGAAGCCGTGCTACTCGCGAAGGAAGTTGGTGACGTTTTGTTGCGCCGTCCGCATAAGTCGTTGCTTCTCCGGCCTCCAGCCTTACAGCCGTTTTCCCCAGCAGCCGCCCTTCTTTGAAAACGAGCAGCCATCCGGTCTCGTCCCCCCGGCCCTGCGCCCCGCCGGCCAGGGTGCTGACCAGCAAAAGACTGCGGTAGGTGCCGAAACCGGGACGGACCTGCCCTTCTGCCGGCACATTTTCCGCCTTAATTGCCCCCAGCTCCCGCGTGAGGCCCTCTTCGCTTACCAGCCGCGGCTTTTCCTCATCCAGGGATAAGCTCTGAATCTCCTCCCCGCAATGCACTTCCAGCGGCCTACCACCTGCCAGGTGGCCCAAAATCTCCGTCCTGATCACCCTGCCGTTTAAGTCAAGGAAGGCACCACTGCATTTTGCATTTAGGCCGTGTAAAATTTCAGTAGGCACCAGAAGAGGATCAGCCCCCTGAAAAAGAAATGAGACCTCACGCGCCCAAAAAACACCAAAAATCAAGCTAAAGGAGTGTGAGGTCTCATGCTAAATATTCGCCAAATAGTGGGTGCAGTCCTTCTTTTCGTTAAGGGTCTGATTGAATTACTTGGTGGGTGTAAGGACTTCTATGAACTTGAAAAAGGTATCCATGAGCTTTGTCAGAAAGTCTGCAACCAAATACCTGGGCACTGGAACAGCTCGATACCCGCCTGATGAATGAACGTGACCGGAGCACCTGGAGGGTGGTCGGGTTTCGGGATAAAACAGCCATCAGCACCTTTGGGGAATTTCCCTACAAAAGGCGCCTGTACAACAACAAGAAAACCGGGGAAACCAGCTTCTTTTTGGATGAGCTGTTGGGCTGGCCGGAGCGGGCCACGATTACCCCTCGCCTGAAAGAACCCTGTTCCCCGGAGCCGCCCCGTCGGTGGGTTTGTCTGACCACCTGCGGGGTGGATGTCAAGGCCGCTGCCTTGAAGCTAGTGTTTTTGAGCGGTGAGGTCTCATAACGGGAAAAATTTTTGTGGAGATACCTACTAGATCTTGACACGGACCCGGTACTCTATGGACGAACTCAATAGGGTCTTAAAATCCGGCCAATTGACTGACGGTGGCGCCAATAGTAGAATTTGAACCTCATCTGCCTCACTGGGACACTCTCACTGTCAGCTTAGTTAAGTCTGGTGGATTAAATGTAGTGAAGGGAGGGTGGTTGCCATTTCTAAGAAACGCCTGTTTGCTGGGATAGCAGTTTTGGTCCTGGTATTACTAGGTGGTCTTACTTGGCAAGCCCTGTTCACAAGTCGAGATGTATCCCTGACTTACCACAAGCCATACTCTGAGCTAAAAGACGAATTACTGTATGCCCGCATTATCGATATGACCAGTAACGCACACGAGACAGTTGGGCTCATAAGGGACAAAGAGAAGCTCGTTGAAATAGTCAGGGGTTTTGATAAACTCAAAGCAGCCACCAGTAGCGAGGACTCTCCCTCATATAACGGCAAAACCTACGTTATTACTATATGGCGAGAAGGGAATTCCGTAAGTTATGTAGTTAAGGAGGCGAATTCGCAATATTACTACGTTAGCCCCGATTTGAAGCACTGGGAAATGCCTGCAGAATTAGTTAAGTTATTGGAACTTTAGACCAGCAATCCACCACCGCCCGCCCTATTCGCCGCCGGTCACTCATCCCTCCCGGCAAGAGAGACTAGTTCCTCAGCCGCCTGAAAATAGCGTACGAGTAGATCACCGGCGCCAGCCCCATCACACCCACGCACGCGAAAAACACGTACGCGCCTGCGGGCGAACGCACCGGTGCCAGAACGAGACAGATCAGACCGCCCAGCACCCACACTTTGGCCGCGAGGCGGTGGGTGCGCCGCCAGACCTCCGTGCTGGCCATGGTCCAGGGTGTCCGGATGCCGACAAAGAAATTGGGTTGTACCTGTCCCATAACATTGCCAACGGCGACAAAGAGGAGAGCAACGCCGCTTTTAACCAGCAGGCCTATATCCAAGCCGTACCCGAGGGCTGCCGCCGTAGCCGCAGCGTAGATGCCGGCCATAAAGAGCACCAGGCTCCAGCGCAGCAACCGGTAAACACCACCAAAACGGGCGTAATTCTCGCGCCACGGGTCGACCAAGGGCATCACCAGCATCAGCGCGTAAAGGCCACAAGTTAAAAGCGGTGCGAAGAAGGCCCCATAGGCCCGCGAGCCGTAGCGGTCCACCTCGCCCCGGATGTTCCAGTGAACGGGCACCTGCTCCGGAAGCATAGGGTAAAAAAGAAATCCCGCAATAATGAGCCCGGCCAGGATCACCCACAGCGGCCAGTCCGGCTTTAAGGTCTCCCAGGTGAGGGAATAACCTTCCCTCTTATTTTCCTCCCGCACGATTTACCACCTTCCCGTTCATCCCCACCGGCTTTCCGCTTCCTGACCGCCTTACCCGCTTCCTTTCGCCCCTTCCCCTCCATAACCGCCAGAAACCAGGCCGCCGTCTCCTGGAAAACGGTCGTGTTCAGGGAGTAGTAAACGTGCTGGCCCTTCCGGTAGTCCTGCACCAGGTTGGCCTGCTTGAGCACGCCCAGGTGGTGGGAGATGGTCGGCTTGGTCAGGTCGAACCGTCCGGCGATTTCCCCCGCCGTGCGGTCGCCTTCCCGCAGGAGCCGCAGGATTTCCCGCCGCGTTTCGTCCGCCAGCGCTTTAAAAACCAAACTTAACATCATTGTCCACCTGCCAGCCGCGCAAACGGCTATTTATATTTAGATATTTAGAAAAACATCTAACTATCCACCAGCACCAATCTACCATACCGCAGAGACAATTGCAATACTAAGCCTGCCCCGCAGGAGTAGCATTCCGAATTCGGCGGTTCGCGGTTTGTGGTACTTAGGTAAGCGCGTCGGCCTCTCGACCGGCCGCCCTTCTCAACGCGGACGCTCCGGTTAATTAGCACTTCCACCTTTACAAAACAAAATAAACGCCCAGGGGCGCTTTAAATCCTTACAAAATTCCTAATCCCGCCCCGCAAACCGGGATTCCACCCACCGGCAACCGGGGCAAACCCAGACTTGGAGCGGTTCCTCGATGCCGCCCAGGAAGGCCAGAAACCGGGCAGTTCCGCCGGGTCGGATACGCCGACCGCTAAGCCCACCAGGGAAAGGACGCCAAGGGGATGATCAGTAGTAAGAGAGCAATTCTGGTCTCCGGGTCGGCAGGCGCCAGGGCGAATTTCTCCTCTGCCGCCGGGTGCAGCTTTTCTGATCCGGCCACAAGCATCTCTCCTGCCTTCACCACGCTCAAGTGCTGCAGGGGCAGAAGCGCGGCAGACCCAACAGGGCAGCCGCGCCGGCTATGGTGGTGCCGTAAAAAATCGCCGGGCACCCAGCCAGGCGGCAAACTGCCTGAATTCGTCCCGGCTCATGTTCCTTAACCCGCCGGCCAGTTTCCACAGGACATGAGGCGGGGCCGGGGAGCTCGATAAGTTAATAAGTTAAGTGCCTGGCACCGTACTTCTGGAATGGATTACTTAAATGCGCAGGCCTTTTTCCACCTTGTCCAGGTGGTCAAACATGGCCCGGCGGGCGTCCTGATCCCGGCCTTCTTTAATGGCCAGGAAAATGGCCTTGTGCTCGTTTAACAAGCGCTGGGGCGTGCCGGGCGTCATATAAAGCTGCATGCGGGCCGTACGCAGCACTCTCTGCATGGTGCCGGCAATGGTGTTCATCAGTTCCACCAGCAGGGAATTGTGGGTGGCTTCCGCTATGGCATAGTGGAATTTCCAGTCGGCCTTTTCCCCCAGGTCCCCGGCTTTAATATCGGCCTCCATCTGGGCCAGGGCCTCCTCCATCTGGGCCAGCTCCTCCGGGGTATGCCTCAAAGCGGCCAGGCCCGCCGACTCTACCTCCAGTATCTTGCGCAATTCCATCAGTTCTTCCGTGGTGTCCCGGTCCATCATTAACACCAGCGAGAGGACGTTGATCAGAGCCTGGGGTTCCACCCGCCGCACAAAGGTGCCCTCACCCGGCCGTATTTCCAGTATTCCCATGGCTTCCAGGGCACGGAAGGCTTCCCGTACCGCCGAACGGCCCACCTGGAGTTTTTCGGCCAGCTCCTTCTCCGAGATCAGTTTATCCCCGGGATTTAATACACCTTCGGCAATTAATTGCTTCACCTGATCAATTATTTCCTCGTAAATTTTCCTGGGCTTTATTGGTTTTAAGGCATCGTACACGGCCCCCACCTTCCCGCCTTTATCGTTTTCTGAAAGGGTCACTAAACTATCCGGGCGGCGGTTGCCCCCTGTCTGCCCGGTGCAACGGGCGGGCTCCGTCCTTATTCATTTTGTAGTTATTCTACAGGGGCTTCATTTCTCCTACATCCAGGCTGATGTCCAGCGACCGGGCGGAATGGGTAAGCGCACCCAGGGAAATGAAGTCCACTCCCGTGCGGGCAACCTCCACAATGTTCTGCTCGTTAATCCTCCCCGAAGCCTCCAGGTAAGCACGGCCGGCTGCAAGCTCCACCGCCCGGGTCATGGTGGGAATATCCATGTTATCCAGCATGATGATGTCGGCCCCGGCGGCAAGGGCCTCTTCTACTCCGGTCAAATCTTCAACCTCAACTTCCACCTTCATGGTATGGGGTATGTTGGCCCTGGCCAGCTCTACCGCCCGGGTGATGCTCCCGGCCACCTTGATGTGGTTATCCTTGATCAAAACGGCGTCGTACAGACCAAAGCGGTGGTTGAGGGCACCCCCCACCCGCACGGCGTACTTTTCCAGGATGCGCAAACCGGGGGTAGTTTTGCGGGTGTCCACTATTTTGGCCTTGAACTCCCGGATGAGTTCCACCAGCCGGGCGGTATAAGTGGCAATGCCCGACATGCGCTGCAGAAGGTTTAAGGCTACCCGCTCGCCGCTCAAAATGGCCCGGGCCTCCCCCTCCACCCGGGCCAGGAGCTGTCCGGCCTGGACTCTTTCCCCTTCCCGCACCCGAATTTGAAAGGAAATGTGCGGTGAAAGACGGCGGAAAACGGCCCCGGCCACGGGCAGGCCGGCCACCACTCCCGGTTCTTTGGCATGAATAAACCCGATGGTGGTGTAATCCGGTGGTACGATGCTGTTGGTGGTTACATCGCCGGTGCCTATATCCTCCTTGAGCACCCGGTCGATCAGATCTTCTAGAACGATGTTCTGCATGCCTCATCCCCCTTTGAATGAACCGCACCCTGCTTTGGCCGGGCAGTTGAGTTGCAGTCCCTTATTACATCCTTAAAATTATATATGAGCCAAACCTCTTAGCGGCGCAGGATAACATGCTTCAGCCACAAGTCCCGGGGTTGGGGGTAATCCAAACGGTAATGGCCTCCCCGGCTTTCCGTACGGATCAGCGCTGCCTGGGCAACCAGCTGCCCAACCGCAAGCATATTCCACACTTCCATTTCCTCTATGCTCCGGGCCCGGTATCCGGCCAGGTACGACCAATCCTCAAAGAAGGCCAGGGCCTTTTCCAGGCCTTCCGCCGTACGGACGGGCCCCACATATTTCCCCATCACACTTTGTATTTCCTGACGCAAACGAGCTGCATCCACTTCAGGGGAACCGGCCAGTTCATGGCAGGAAAATTCCGGATGTCCATGGCGTCGCGGGGGCAGGCTGTTCACCCGCTCCACAATGCGACCTCCGAAAACCAGGCCGTCCAGCAGGGAATTGCTGGCCAGGCGGTTGGCGCCGTGTACTCCCTGGCAGGCCACCTCGCCGCAGGCGTAGAGCCCCTCAATACTGGTTTCCCCATAAAGGTTGGTTTTTACTCCTCCCATCATGTAGTGGGCCGCCGGAGCCACGGGAATGGGGTCTTTGGTGACATCCAGCCCGTAAGAGGAGCAGGTGCGGCTGATGGTGGGGAAACGCTGCTGGACCATGGCCGGGTCCAGGTGGGAAAGGTCGAGGAAAACCCTGTCTGATGCGGTACTGCCCATCTCCTTGAGCATGGCCCGCACCACCACGTCCCGGGGAGCCAGTTCCGCCAGTTCGTGATAACGGGGCATAAACCGTTCTCCGTAACGGTTCCGCAGGTAAGCACCCTCGCCCCGCACGGCTTCGGAAATAAGAAAGGGAGGTGCTCCCGGCAGGCTCAAGACGGTGGGGTGGAATTGAATGAATTCCATATCCATAACTTCCGCGCCAGCCCGCCAGGCCATGGCAATACCGTCCCCTGTGGCCACCAAGGGATTGGTGCTGTGTTCAAAAAGCTGGCCCAGCCCGCCGGTGGCCAGAACCACCGCCCTGCCCCAGAAGACCTTGAGCTCCCCCGAGGAGCCGTCCAGGGCGAGCACGCCGTAACAGGTGTTATCCTGTACCAGAAGGTCCACCGCAAAATGGTTTTCCCGCACCTCAATATTTGGAGCCAGGCGTGCCTGCCCGGAAAGCACCCGCTGGATTTCCGCCCCCGTGGCATCCCCGGCAGCATGGAGAATGCGCCTCCGGCTGTGGGCCCCTTCCCGGGTAAGGGCCAGTTGACCGTTTTCCCGGTCAAACTGCGCCCCCATCTCGATCAACTCCCGCACCCTGCCGGGGCCCTCATTGACCAGCACACTCACCGCCTCGGGATCACAAAGCCCCGCCCCAGCGGCCAGGGTATCCTTTAGATGCAGGGCCGGAGAATCGGAATGACCCAGGGCGGCGGCAATACCTCCCTGGGCCTTATCGGTGTTGCTATCCTCCATGGTGTACTTGGTCAGCACTACCACCCGCCGGTTGAGACGGCTGGCTGCGTACGCAGTATACAACCCGGCTATACCACTGCCCAGGATTACATAGTCCCAATTTTCCTGGGGCAGCTGCCGGGTATCGAAGTTGACCAGATATCTGCCGGTCAATTTTTGATCCCTCCTGTGGAATCAGGTCACCGCCAGCATCCGTTCCAGGGAACGCAGTGCTTTTTCCCGGATCTCCGGCGGTACCGTCACCCGCGGCTCCAGGGTAACCAGTGCCCGGTGCACCTTTTCCAGGGTGGTGGCCTTCATGTTCGGACAAATTAACTTATCGGAAGCCAGGTAAAACTCCTTATCCGGGCATTGCTTGCGGAACTGGTGTAAAATACCTGTTTCCGTACAGACAATAAATTCCCTGGCGTCACTTTCCCGGGCAAAGCGGATCATACCCGTGGTGCTGGCCACGGCATCAGCCAGGTCAATCACTTCCGGGCGGCATTCCGGGTGGACCAGCACCAAAGCGTTGGGATGGGCTTCCCTGGCGGCCAGCACATCTTCAGCAAACAGTTTGTCGTGGGTGTTGCAATAACCCTCCCAGAGGTGAATTTTCCGCCCCGTCTGCCTGGCCACGTATTGCCCCAGGTTCTCATCGGGGATGAAAAGTACCGGCCGGTCCTCCGGCAGCGAGGAAACAATCTTCACCGCATTGGCACTGGTGCAGCACACGTCGCTTTCGGCCTTAACGGCGGCCGAGGTATTCACATAGCAGACTACTATGACCCCGGGGATTTCCTTTTTCCTCTCCCGCAGGGCTTCCACGGTCACCATATCGGCCATGGGACAGCCGGCTTTGATCTCGGGCAGGAGCACAATTTTGTCGGGAGACAAAATGGCCGCACTTTCGGCCATGAAGTGGACGCCGCAAAAAACAATGACTTCCGCGTCGGTTTTGGCGGCCTGCTGGGACAGTCCCAGAGAATCCCCCACAAAGTCGGCAATTTCCTGTACCTCCGGGCGCTGATAGACGTGGCTTAAAATTACAGCCCGTCGTTCTTTTTTCAATCGTTTAATTTCTTCAGATAAGTAACGAATTTTATCTTCATTAGACATAGTTTCACTCCTTAACCGTTTAAACCATGACTATTCAGAGCAAAAACCACATCCTACCATGGCGCCCACGGAAAAATAACCGCAAAAAGCAACCGAAAATGTCTACAATCATGAGATAATTCTAACCACAGGCGTTGAGAATTGTCAAGTGCCAGGTCGTTGCGGAAAATTTGACCCAAAACCGCCCTATACGGCGTTAGGGCGGGGTAAATTTGCTTTGTGCCGGGTCTTAACAACAAAAGGGGTGTCCGCTTTAGCCCACCTCTCCCGGTGCCTCCTCCCGCCGGATCTCCACCACCCGGTTCTGCCCGTCCACCATGACCACCGTGGGCGAAAAACCGGCCGCTTCCTCCGGGGTCATCATGGCATAGGAAATGATAATGATCGTGTCCCCGGGCTGCACCAGCCGGGCGGCGGCACCGTTAAGACAGATGACGCCGGAATCCCGGGGCCCGCTGATGACGTAGGTTTCAAACCGGGCCCCGTTGTTGTTGTTGACAACCTGCACCTTTTCGTGGGGTAAAATGCCGGCCGCTTCCAGCAGCGCCCGGTCAATGGTGATGCTGCCCATGTAGTTCAGGTTGGCGCCGGTTACAGTAGCCCGGTGAATTTTAGATTTGAAGAGCGTAATAAACATGCCAGCGTACCCCCTTCCCTTGAGGCGTTCGGCTTCCGGCCCGGCGGCCTTCTTCAGGTGGCGCCGGGCCGGACAGAAACTTTAGATCTACAGCACCCCATCCGGGCTGCCGAGCACAAGGTTATCAATTAACCGGGTAGAGCCAAAGCGTACGGCCAGGGCCAAAAGGACAGGCCCGTCAAGCCTGGACACCGGCTTCAAATCGGGAACTGACCGGATTTCCACGTAGTCGATCCGGGCCCGGGGCTCGGCGGCAATCATGCCGCGCACCAGTTCCACCAGCCGGCCTGCGTCCCGTTCCCCGGACTCGTAGGCCCGGCGGGCGGCATCCAAACTCCTGGGGAGCACGGCTGCTGCCCGCCTTTCCTCCGGGCTCAGGTAAACGTTGCGGGAACTCATGGCCAGGCCGTCTTCCTCCCGCACCGTGGGCACCGTAACAATTTCCAGATCCATGTTCAGGTCTTCAACCATACGCCGGATTACCAGGGCCTGCTGGGCGTCTTTCTGACCGAAAAAGGCCCTGTCCGGGCGCACAATGTTGAACAGCTTGGTCACCACCGTGGCCACCCCCCGGAAGTGACCGGGCCGGGAAAGCCCGCAGAGGCATTCGGTGAGACCTTCGACATCGACATGGGTGGCAAACCCGGATGGGTACATCTCCTCCACGGAAGGATGAAAGACCGCATCCACGCCCACTTCCCGCGCCAGGGACACATCCCGGTCCAGGTCCCGGGGGTAGCGGTCGTAATCCTCCCGCGGGCCGAACTGCAGCGGGTTGACGAAAATGCTGACCACCACCACATCACAGGCCTCTTTTGCCCGGCGCATGAGGGTGAGGTGACCCTCGTGGAAATAGCCCATGGTGGGGACAAATCCCACGGTCAGGCCCCGGGAACGAGCCTGGCGTACAAAATCCCGGATTTCTTTTATCGTGCGGCAGATGAGCAAGGGAACACTCCCCCTCTGGCTTAATACAATTTGCTCAGCACTTCCTCCGGCATGTCAAAACCATGCTCCGGGCCGGGGAAGGCGCCGCTCTGCACTTCCTCCCGGTAGGCCTTGAGCGCCCGGGCAATCTCTTCGTGGAGGCTGGCATAACGCTTGGCAAATTTGGGCGACTTCCCCAGGAACATCCCCAGCAGATCGTGGGTCACCAGAACCTGCCCGTTGCAGTGGGGTCCCGCGCCTATGCCGATGGTGCATACCTCCAGGGTTTCGGTAAGCAGTTTGGCCAGGGGGACGGGTACACACTCCAGGACGATGGCAAAGACTCCTGCTTCCTGAATGGCCCGGGCGTCTTCAAGAAGTTTTTTTGCCTGGGCCTCGTCCTTGCCCTGCACCTTGTAACCGCCCATCTGGTGAATGGATTGGGGCGTCAAGCCCAGGTGGCCCATCACAGGAATGCCGCAGGACACCATAGCCCGGATGGTATCGGCCACCTCCTGGCCGCCCTCCAGCTTAACCGCCTGGGCGCCTCCTTCCTGCAGGATGCGGCCGGCGTTGCGCAGGGCCTCTTCCCGGGAAATGTGGTAGGACATAAAAGGCATGTCGCCGATCACCATAGCCCGCTTGACCCCCCGGGTGACGGCTTTAATGTGGTGAACCATATCGTCCATGGTCACGGGAATGGTGGACTCATAGCCCAGGACGGCATTACCCAGGGAATCTCCCACTAAAATGGCATCAATCCCCGCTTCATCCACCATCCTGGCCATGGGATAATCGTAGGCCGTGAGCATGGTAATTTTCCGGCCGGTATTTTTTGCTTCCCGGAAATACGCAGTGGTGACCCGCTGGTTACTCATGAGGATACCTCCTTGGATTTGGATACATCTTCACCATTGACCGAAGCCATAAATACCTCTTCCAGTTGCCGGGCCTGCACGGCATCAATGCTGCCCTTTTCCCTGGCCACCCGGATGGTGTATAACCCCAGCAGGCGGTAGAGCCGGGACTCCCGGCTCCCCACCCGGTCCAGGGCCGGCAGGTGCCCGGCAATGGTGGGCACATCTCCCCGGGCCACCGGGCCCGTAAGGGCGTCCACCGGCCCCACCCGCCGGACATTGTTTATTGTGCCCCGCACCAGGGGATACAACGCCTCAAAAGCTTCCCTCCGGGAGATGCCAAACTGGCCGTAAACGCTGGTCGCCAGGTGCATCAAAGACACCAGGTAGTTAGAAGCAATGCAGGCCGCCGCATGGTAAAGGGGCTTATCTTCAGCCTTGATGATAAAGGCATGGCCTTGTAAGTCGTCAACCACCTGCCGGGCCACGGGAAGGGCCGCCTCATCCCCCTCCAGGGCGAAGTAGGACCCGGGGAGGTTTTCCCTGGCCCCCGCAACATCGGCAAAGGACTGTAACGGGTGGATGGATACGGCCAGGGCCCCGGCTTCCCGGACACCGCGCAGTTCACTGGATGCGTGGGCGCCGCTGGTGTGGGCCACCACCTGGCCGGAACGAAATCCCCCTTCCCGGGCAATAAGTTCCGACACCGGGGCAATCTCCCGGTCGGGCGTGGTAATAAAAACCAGATCGGCCTTTAGCGTTGCCTCACAAGGCCGGTCATAAGCACTGCAACCCAGGGACCGGGCCAGTTTTTGGGCCGACTCCGGACTCCTGCTGGCTACGGCCACCACGGGGTAACCCCGCTCCTTTAAAAGCAGGGCCAGGGCGCTGCCCACTTTACCGCAGCCCACTACTGCCACTGAAGGTTTATTCATCAGTCCCACCCCAAATCCTAAATCCTGGTTCTGGCAAATAGATGCCCCGCACATTTTCAATAAAAAAGCCTTCCGGGCACCCGAAAGGCAGTCAATGTTCCTCTCACCTCCGTCTCGGTCCTTCCCGGCTCCAAGCGGCAAAACGTATTTAGTTTTAGAGGTACTCTTAATAAGAGGTATGGTTCCCGCGGGGATACCATCCCATGGATAAATTTTAACATACGCTCTAGCAAAGAGACAACAAATTTTTGAAAAAGGTGGCTGAAACAAATAACACGCCTGAGTGAGTTTCAGGCGTGTACATAACCGTGCCGGTTATCCTCTAGTTAAAGCATACGGCTTACTTTAGGCGATAATAATGGCGATACCCAGGATGAAGGCTAGAACAGCCAGGATAAACAATACGGGGCAAGCTACGATGCAATTGAAGATGGCCATAATACCGATGAGGATCAATGCGAGAGCTGCGATAAGGGCTCCTACAACTACGCCAGTAATTCTACAGGGTAAAGCGCCAGGACAGAAGATAGCCATACCGAATTCCTCCTCGTATGAATTCATGGGCATGCACCCGGGCACAGATTCCAATTACATAATATGAACCGCCAGGAAGTGATGTTACAACAATGTAAATATTATCCTTTCGAACTAAAATAACCTCATCCCCACCGACATTAAAAAAGTGCTTTTAACCCGTTGCCAGGCAGGGGTTTGGAGCTGAAAGAAGAATTATTTGACCAGTAAATCCTGGCAGGTGGCAACGGACAAAATGCGCGATATCAGAGAGCAAATACATATCCCTATAGGACAGCTGGCTTTAATTCAATTGCTGGTACTGTTGCCGGCCTATTGTTTGCCGGCCGTCCTGCCCCTGGTGGAAAAACAGTGGGGGATCAGCCACGGGGAGGCCGGGATAATGGTGGCCGCCTTTCAGGCCGGGTACATTGCGGCAGCCCTGGTGGCCCTCCCCCTCACCGACCGCATTGACGCCCGCTATGTGATGGCCGGAGGAGCCATTTTATCGACTTTCACCCATACCCTCTTTCCCCTGCTGGCCCGGGATGCCTTATCGGGCACCCTGCTGCGGACGCTGGCCGGAGCGGGCCTGGGAGGCATCTACATGCCCGGGATCAAAGTCATTTCCCTGACCCCCAGATCCCGTGGCCGGGCAGTGGGTTTTTACGTTTCCTCCTACCTGGTGGGCACTTCCCTCTCCTTTGCCCTCACCGGGGCACTTACCGCTTTTTTTACATGGCAGGAGGCCTACCTGGCTCTGGCCGGGGTCAGCTTTGCGGCCATCGCCCTTTCTTTCTGGCTGTGGCGCCAACCGGGAACCGCCTTTTTACCCGGCACCCGGAAAGTAAAAATCCCGGCAAACAGTTCCGGGAGAGATGAAACACCCGGTCTTGCTTCGCAGACCGGGCCACCGGAACCGGCGCAGGGAATCCAGCAGGTTGAAACCAGCCAGCGTAACCTGGCCATGGTTCTGGTCATCCTGGCCTATGCGGCCCACATGTGGGAGATGTACGGGTTGCGTTCGTGGTTGACGCCCTTTCTTACCGTCGTTTTCGAAGACCGCTACGCCCAGGCCACTTCCCTGGCGGCCACCTTCACGGCCCTGTCGGTAATGCTGGGGGCTCCATCCACCCTGGCCGCCGGTTGGCTCTCAGATCGCCTGGGACGCACGGGCACGGCCCTGGCGATCATGCTCACCAGCGCCGCCTGTTCATTCACCATGGGCTGGCTGCTACCGGCACCGCTGTGGCTGTTGCTGCCGGTGGGCCTGGTTTACAGCTTGACTGTTACGGCGGACTCACCGATATTTTCCACCGGACTGGCGGAAATCGCCCCCCGGGAAAAACTGGGCCGTATCATGGCCTGGCAGACCTTTGTGGGTTATATTGCCGCCACCGTGTCTCCCGCAGTTTTTGGGCTGATTCTTGACATTTATTCCGGTCCGGCCGGCTGGATCCTGGCTTTTTCCAGCCTTGGTGCCGGGGTGCTGGTTGGAGCGGCGCTAATGTTTTATCTTTCCTTCTTGCCGGCAAGCCGGGCCATGGGCGAAAGGCCGCGGTAGGACACGTCCTGCTGTTACAGGCACCACTCACTCAGTTCATGCTATTATTGAGTCCCTGATCAATGCGTGCCTTAAAAAAGAAGTGAGGTTGCAACATGTCCGTAATTACCCTTGAACCCGGACAAACACTGATAATCAAAGCCTCCCGCGTCTGGCGGGGCACTCCGGCACCGCCCCAGGAAGCGCTTGTTTATTTACAAGATGGCAAAGTAGCGGCCGTTTCAACCAGCGACCAAACGGGCAGATACAAGCGCAAAGGCCTTATTAAGGAGTCGTTAAACGTCCTTGAGCTTCCCGGTTGCACTATGGTCCCCGGCTTCATCGACTGCCACGTCCATCTGGCTCTGGACGGCAGGGATTTTTCGAGGGCGCAGCAGCAATGGACCGCCCGGGGGGAATTACTTGAGCGGGTGAAGGCGGACTTAACAAATACCCTGGAACGGGGCATTGTAGCCGTACGGGATGGGGGAGACCGGGCGGGTATCGGCCTTGAGGTAAAACGACTGGTTGCAACCGGCAGGTTGGCCGGGCCTCTGGTACTGGCCTGCGGGCATGCGCTGCACCGGCAGGGAAGGTACGGATCTTTCCTGGGACCGGGTTTAACCCCGGGGGAGCTGGAAAAGGCGGTGGATTCCCTGGCCCGGCAGGGAGTGGACCACCTCAAGATCCTGGTATCGGGAATAGTAAGCTTCTCCGAGTACGGGCGGGTGGGCGGCCCCCAGTTCACGCGGGACGAACTGCAACGAATAGTCTACCGCGCCCGCAGCCGGGGGCTAAGGGTTATGGCCCACGCCAGCGGGGACGGTGCTGTTCGCCTGGCCGTAGAAGCCGGAGTAGATTCCATAGAGCACGGTTATTTCATCAGCGAAGAATCCCTGTACCGCATGGCCGCTCAGGGTATTGCCTGGGTGCCCACGGTAATCCCGGTGGCCGGCCAGGTAAGGGGAAAATTGCGGGCACAATATACGGCCCGGGAAATTGAGGTCATCACCCGCACCTGGCTGCGCCAGGTGGAAATGATCAAAAAAGCCCTGGAAATGGGCGTTATCCTGGGAGTGGGCACTGATGCCGGGGCCACCGGCGTATGCCACGGCCGGGGCTTCCTGGAGGAACTGCTACTTTACCGGGAAGCCGGCCTTTCCCCGGCGGACATCCTTCTGGCCGCCACCCGCAACGGCGCAGCCATCCTGGGGCTGGAGCACCTGCTGGGCCGTATTGAACCGGGGCGACCCGCCTTCCTGGTAGCCGTGGAAGGCAACCCCTGGGAGGATATCAGTGCCCTGGCCAGGATAAAATATGTATTCCGGTCCGTTGATTTCCCCGGAAAAAGAGGATATACTTTCCATAAAGATATGACAAACACTGTACCGGTAATGGAGGAAAACACGCAATGAAATTACCTAAATACAAATAAACTGCGCCAAAAGGCGGCGGACATCCGTCAGGCCTTGAGCAGGCTTACGCCGGTGACGGAGCTCACCATGGAGGAGTTTTTAGCTGACGAGCAAAGGGTTGCCGCAAGCAAGTATTACCTGATTGTGGCCACCGAAGCAGCCATTGATATCTGTAACCATCTGGTTGCCCGGCTCACCGGCAGAGCTCCCAACTCCTATGCCGAATGTTTCAACATTTTATCGGGGGAGCATTTTTTAAGTCCTCCGCTGGCTGAACGCCTGATCCAGATGGCAAAGTTCCGCAACCTGTTAATCCACCGTTACGTCGACATTGATGATAGCAAGGTCTACCATATCATTTGCAACAACCTGGATGATCTGGAACTATACCTGGCTGAAATTGCAGCCATGGTTAAAATGCGAGCTCTGACCATCCGAAAGGAATGGTTTTATGCACAGTCGATTTTCCCTGCCGGAAAAGGAACGCCCACCGGTTTGCCGGCTGGCCGCCCGCCTGCTGGCTAAAAGAAAAGAAATCATCTTCGCCTATGCCTTTGGTTCTTTTTTGGAAGAAGCCACCTTCCGGGATATTGACATAGGAGTGTATTTGCAGCAAGAAACCATCCCCCGGGAAAAGGCTCTCGAATACGAACTTTCCCTGGGTACGGAACTGGAGCGGGAAATACATTACCCGGTGGATATAAAGGTGTTAAATTATGCTCCAGTAACCCTGTGCCATTCGGTTACCCGCGGGAAGGTGCTTTTCAGCCGTAACGACGAGGTGCGGTATGAATGGGTGGAAAAGACCTGGGATGTGTACCTCGACATGCAATATTTTTTACGCAATTCCCTGCGGGATTTGTTATCACCGAACAACCAGCCCGGATAAGGGAAAACTGAAAAGAAAGCCCTGGCCAATTAAAAGCCCGGCTGCTCCAGGCCAGCCGGACTGTTGTTACGTTAAAAGCAATTGACCTTCACTTTTCTCCAGTTGCTCCACCCCCTGCCGGTCAACGCCGGCCAGCAGCTCCCTCACCCCGCCCCGGCCCGGTATGACCAGATCCGGTGCCAGGTCGGCCAGGGGCACCAGGACAAAGGCGCGCTCATGCATGCGCGGGTGGGGAACCACGAGATCAGGTTCATCAATGACCTGCCCGTTATAGAGGAGCAGGTCCAGGTCAATCACCCGGGGGCCCCAGCGCACACCCCGCACCCTTCCCAGGCGGTTCTCCACTTCCAGGCAGGCAGCCAGCAATTCCCGGGGAGAGAGTGTGGTTTTCACTTCCGCAACGGTATTGACAAACCATTCCTGATCCGTATAACCCACCGGGTCGGTGCGGTAAAAGGGAGCCACCCGCAGGAGTGTAATTCCCGGGATCTTTTGCAGCATCTCCAGGGCCGCCCGCAGGTATGCCTTTTTATCCCCCATGTTGGACCCCAGGCCGATATAGGCCTTTGCGGGCGTGAGAATAGACTCGCACCGGGTACACTCACTCATGTGCCCCACCACTTTTGCTGTCCTTCCTGCGCCGGATCTCCACGCCCATGTATTCAAAATGACCGGCCACCGGGGCGCCGGGTTTCTTTACCCGAACCAGCACCTCGCTTACCGGAAAATGTTCCAGGATGGCACCGGCCACCTTTTCCGCCACCGCCTCAATCAGACGGCAGGGGGCACCGGTAACCACTTCCTCCACCAGCCGGAAAACCCGGGCATAGTTCACCGTCTGTTCCGGATCGTCGGTCCTGCCGGCGGGAGCCAGGTCCAGGAACAATTCCACATCGACAATAAACCGCTGGCCCAGGTGCTGTTCCTGGGGTAAAACGCCGTGAAAGGCGTAAAACTCCATACCCTTTAAAATCAATCGGTCCACTGGCTTTACACCCCAAACCCGTAAAATCCAAACCTTAAAAAGAATTAAAGGCGGCAATCACTAACAGCCGCCAGTCTTACCCTTCCCCACAGGCACAGCGCGCGGGCTTTCGCCGCACCATGGCGTCGGTCATGCGGGCCACCCGCACCATTTCCCTTACATCGTGCACCCGGACGATGTCCACCCCGGCGGCAATGCCAATGGCCACCGTAGCCGCCGTACCCTCCACCCGTTGATCCACGGGCAGGTCCAAAGTCTTGCCAATCATTGACTTCCTGGATGTCCCCAGCAATACCGGCAGCCCCAGGCAGTCCAGCTCCGAAAGCCGGCTCATGACCTCCAGGTTTTGCTCCACGGTTTTACCAAAACCAATCCCCGGGTCGATAATGATTTTGTCCCGGCAAATGCCCGCCTCCAGGGCCAGGGCGATGCTTTCCCGGAAGAAGCGGATGATATCCCCCATCAGGTCCTTATACTCCGTGCCCTCCTGGTTGTGCATGAGGATCACGGGGGCATCGTAGCGGGCCACCACCGCCGCCATTTCAGGATCGGCCCGCAGGGCCCACTGGTCGTTGATGATGTGGGCGCCAATTTCCAGGGCCTCCCGGGCCACCGCGGCCTTGGTGGTATCAACGGATATGGGCACGGGAATCTCCTGCACCAGCTTTTCCAGAACCGGGATTACCCGGCGCATTTCTTCCTCCACCGTTACCGGCGTGTACCCCGGCCGGGTGGATTCCCCGCCCAGATCGATAATATCAGCCCCGTCCTCCACCAACCGGTGGGCATGCTCCAGTGCCCGCGATGGATCGCTGAACCTGCCGCCGTCGGAAAAGGAATCGGGGGTTACGTTGAGAATGCCCATCACCAGGGTCCTTTCCCCCAGCACCAGTTCCTTTCCCCGGCAGCTCAACCTTCTGGCGGTCCGTCCCTCCAGGTGCTGCAGGACACGGCGGATCTCCTCCGCCAGGGCGGACAAGCCGAAGGGCTGGAGCTTGAGCTTGGCCAGCAGGGCGTTAAACTGCTTCAGGGTGCCCATGAGCAGCACATCGGTTTTATCCACCGCATGGTCGACTACACCCCGGGCCACGGCCGCCTCCCCGCCTTTAGCCAGCATTTCCTGCTTGAGAATATTGGCCTGGACGGGGGTCAGGCCGCTGATTTTTAAAACCCGGTGGACCGCCTTAAGGGCCATTAACCGGCAGCCGGCCTGGTCCGCCCCCACGGCAGCTATTTCCTCCAGGGCCTGGGCCCGGTTTTTTATTTCAATACTCCGTACCTGTACGGGCAAAATAAATCACTCCCGGGCATCTCTTATATACTTTCAATAAACCAGCGTCTCCCGCAGGGCGTCCATACTATCAGCCTTGTAGCATTGACCACGGGCAGCACAAAGGGCACAGGGGCGGGCCAGGTCATCGGCCCGGCATAAGAGGCGCCCCAGCAACCCTCCCCGGGGCTCTCCCCGGCGGTGGGCGGCAATAGCCCGGGTAATCACCTCAATTTCGTGGGGCAGAAATCCTGCCCGCTCCAGCACCGGCCGGGCCAGACGGGCCCCCGCCAGGGCATGGTCTTCCCCAGTGTCATACTGCTGCCAGCGGGCGATGTCGTGTAACAAGCCGGCAGCATAAACTACCTCTTTGGCCGCCTGGTGGTTACCCAGACGATTTTGGCAAATAAATTCAGAAAGCTGGTTGCCTTCCACCATTAAAATATAGCTGATCCGGGCCACATCCAGCATGTGCTGAAAATCGTGGCGACAAAAGGGCCTGTCAACTTCCCGGGCCGCGTTCTGCTCAAGGCAGTACCGGTAAAAACTATCTTCAATAATCCGTCCCACCCGCTGCAACGGACCCACCCCGCCCAAATCACAAGGAGATATAACGAAAACTTACCCGTTTTCCGCCAGCCCGTCCTGTTTGCTGCACTTTTCCCAGCGCTGGCAGCGGAAGGGCCTGCCGTCCTGGTCGATACGGTAGAACTCGGTGCTCCCACAATTAGGACAAACCATTTCCGACCCCCGGGGGCCCTGGCCGCAGGGCAACTCCCACTCGTGGCCGCAATTCTCGCAGTGAAAACGGCGCATTACCAGCTGGAAGTTGCCGCCCTCCACCCGGATGGCCTTGCCGTTGACCAGCGCCTCGGCCACCTTGGCCCGGGCGGCGCTTAAAATGCGGTGATAGGTGGGACGGGAAACACCCATCCTCTCGGCGCAGGCCTCCTGCTCCAAACCCAGCAGGTCCTTTAAGCGTATGGCTTCCAGTTCCTCAACCGTCAGGCCTACCTCTTCCAGGTCCCGCAGGGGAACCCCCGCCGGCTTGAAGAAGGTAAGCCGGGGTAAAAACTCCACCCGTCGACACTTTGGCGGTCTGGACATTGAGTCAACACTCCCAACTTAACTACATTTTTTAGAAAATTCCTTACTCCGGCCCTGCCAGGCACCATTGCCTGATAAGATAGTTACCATATGATATCATTATAATGACAGCCTGAACGAATGTCAATTTAATAACCAGATAGTTCTCATTTCTTCGATTTTCATTATGAACGAAAATCACCCCGGGGGACCCGGGGTGCATTCTGAAGTCTTCTTCTTTTAGAAGAGGCCGATGACCTTTCCGGTATTCACATCTACATCGATTCTCCGGAAAGCGGGGTCGGAACTGGTTCCGGGCATCAGGCTGATGGTACCGGTCATCGGGCAGAGGAACTTGGCACCAGCAAAGATTAAGACGTCACGCACCGGCAGCACCCAACCCTTGGGTACGCCCTTGGCATCCGGATTATGGCTCAAGCTCAAGTGCGTCTTCACCATCATGGTGGCAAAGTCGCGGTATGCAGGGTTTTCTTCGATCGCCTTAGCCTTGGCTTCAGCTTCCGGCGTCCAAACTACACCGTCGGCCCCGTAAACTTCCTTAGCGATAACTTCGACCCGCTGCCGCAGCGGCATTTCCAGCGGGTAGAGGAACTTGAAGTCCACCGGGTCATTGCAGGCATCGATGACAGCATCGGCCAGTTCCAGAGCACCTTCGCCACCCTTGAGCCAGTGCTCGGACACCGCGCAGCGGGCGCCGGCCTGCTCTACCAAACGGCGTACCAGCTTGATTTCCTCGGGTGTGTCGGTGTAGAAGGAGTTGATGCAGACCACCGGGTTGATGCCGGCCTTCTTGACAATGCCGATGTGATGCACCAGGTTCTCGATGCCTTTCTCCAGCAACGGCAGGTTTTCCCTGGTGTACTCTTCGGGGATTGGCCGGCCCGGCACGACTTTCGGCCCGCCGCCATGCATCTTCAGAGCGCGAATGGTTGCCACTATTACAGAAACGTTGGGCACCAAACCGCTCATGCGGCACTTGACGTTCCAGAATTTCTCGAAACCGATGTCGGCGGCAAAACCGCTCTCGGTAACGTGGTAGTCAAACATCTTCAGCCCGATCCGGTCGGCAATAATCGACGACTGGCCAATAGCAATGTTGGCAAACGGACCGGCATGGACCAATACCGGCTGGTACTCCACAGTTGAGATTAGAGTTGGGTTGATGGTGTTGCGCATGAAGGCGGTCATGGCACCGGCCACTTCCAGGTCACTGGTGGTAACCGGGTTGCCCTTCATATCGTAGGCCACGATGATCTTGCCTATGCGTTCGCGCAAGTCTTTTAGATCGTTCGCCACCGCCAGGATGGCCATAAGCTCGGAGCTGACGGCAATCTGGAACTTGGACTGCATCATGTAGCCGTCCATCCGGCCGCCGATACCGATGATGATGTTGCGCAGCGCCTGAGCACAGAAGTCGATGGTCCAGCCCATTTCCACCCGGGTGGGGTCGATATTCAGGCGGCGCAGGTTCCGCTTGGCCAGCTCGGCATCATCGTAGTTCCGCTCGTGTTGCATGCGGGCGGTAAGGGCTACCATGGCCAGGTTGTGGGCGTTCATAATGTCGTTCAGATCGCCCGTCAAGCCTAAGGAAAACTCGGTCATAGGAATGGCCAGAGCGTTGCCGCCGCCGGCCGCCGTACCCTTAATGTTAAAAGTAGGACCGCCCGATGGCTGACGGATGGCACAGCCCACATTCTTGCCCCGCTTACCCAGACCTTCAACCAGGCCGATCGTGGTGGTTGTCTTACCCTCTCCCAGGGGGGTGGGAGTAATGGCTGTGACATTGATATATTTGCCGTTCGGCCTGTCTTTCAGGCGCTCGATGATCTTCATGAAATCGAGCTTGCAGATCCTGCCGTAGGGAATGACCTCATCCTTCTCCAGGCCCAGCCTTTCCCGCCATTCATCGGGAGTAGGCATATTCTTTTCCGCTTCCTCGGCGATTTGCCAGTCCGCCATCTTGGTGGCATCGTAAGGCATTAATCGTCCTCCCCTTTCTTTCTAAAAAAACTTTAATTTAGGTCACGGCCGTGGCTAATAAATCCTTCCCCTTCCCCCCTTGCTTAATGGAAATAATTTGATTAATTTACGGTATCCCGGCAGGTGCCGGAATATCCATACTGCACTTAAGAGGTGGTTTTAAGCTTTGCCGCCGTCCGGGAAAGAAAACGCTCCTGGTTTACAATAAAACGCTCATGGGTACCGCGGCCGATCAACTCACGTTCGTCGTGGGCTTCCACCCGGAACACCAGCCGTTTGCCGTCAATTTCCACCAGTTCGGAGCGGGCAACAACCTCCATCCCGACGGGCGTGGCGGCCAGGTGCTCCACAGCCACCCGGATGCCCACGGTAATCTGTCCGGGCTCCAGAAGGGGGTCCACGGAAGACAGTGCCGCCTTCTCCATGAGGCCAATCATCGCGGGGGTGGCAAAAACCTTTGCCCCGCCGCTGCCGTAAGCCAGGGCGGTATTCTCCTCCGTCACCCGGGTAACAGCCTCACCGCGCAAACCAATCTTTAGTTCTCCAGCCATCTCCTTTCACCCCTGTTTATTAGTTTTTAGTTCGTCACTTTATCAGAGAATTCCTGCTTAAAAAAATCTTTTTATTATGTTCACAAAAAAATCTGCCGCACCCAGAAGAAAAGGAGTGGCCCCTGCCGCCACTCCTTATTCATAAATCCAGCGGTCCACATCTCGCTGGTAATCCACCAGTTCTTCCGGGGAAAAGAAAAGGTTGATTTCCCGCCCGGCACTGGCCGGGGAATCGGAGCCATGGACCACATTGCGGCCAATGTCCATGCCGTAAGTGGCCCGGATCGTCCCGGGAGCCGCCTTCAAGGGATTGGTAGCCCCCATCATTTCCCGTACGGTAGAGACCGCATCCTTCCCTTCCAGCACCATGGCCACCACCGGCCCCGAGGTAATGTAATCGACCAGGGGGCCAAAGAAGGGTTTGTCCTTATGCTCTCCGTAATGTTTTTCCGCCAGATCCCGCGGAATGCGCATCATTTTCAGGCCGACAATCTTTAGCCCTTTCTTCTCAAAACAGGCAATAATATTCCCTACCAGGTTTCGCTGTACACCATCGGGTTTAATCATTACAAAGGTCCGTTCCATATACGACTCCTCCTGTATGTAATTACCGGAGCAGTGAAACGTAAATATTTAATGACCCCGGTTGGATGCGGCGCTGTCCTCGCTTACTCCAGTGCTTCGCGCCGACAGCACCGCATCCTTGTCATAACGGCTTTCCTGAATATTTACGTGAAACAGCCCCCAGCGTTTAATTCCTGGCGCTGTGCTCCTCTTCCCCGGCCTGTTTCATCAGGGCGGCAAATTCCTCTGCCTCCAGGGTTTCTTTCTCAAAGAGGGTTTTGGCCACCAGGTGCAGCGTATCCATGTGCTTTTCCAGAAGCTCTTTGGCCCGGTCGTAACAGCTTTCAATCATGCGCCGGACTTCCTTGTCGATGGCCGCGGCCACTTCCTCGCCGTAGTTCCGGTCCCGGGCCAGGTCCCGCCCTAAAAATACCGTTTCCTGTTTACGTCCCAGGGTCATGGGACCAATCTCTTCGCTCATGCCGTACTCCATAACCATGCGGCGCACAATTTCGGTTGCCCGCTCCAGGTCGTTCTGGGCGCCGGTGCTTATTTCTTTCAACACCAGGGCCTCAGCCACCCGACCGGCCAAAAGCATGGTCACCTGGTCTAAGAGCATGGAGCGGGTCATGTAATAGCGGTCTTCCTTGGGCAAAAGCAGGGTGTATCCCCCGGCCCTGCCCCGGGGAATGATGGAAACCTTGTGCACCGGATCCGTATTGGGCAGGAGATAGCCCACCACCGCATGGCCGGCTTCGTGATAGGACACCAGTTTCTTTTCCTGTTCACTGATGACCTTGGATTTTTTCTCCGGGCCGGCAATCACCCGTTCAATGGAGTCCTCCAGTTCCCGCATGGTAATCTGGTTTTTATTGTTGCGGGCGGCCAGAAGGGCGGCCTCGTTCACCAGGTTTGCCAGGTCGGCACCGGTAAAACCGGGAGTACGCCGGGCCAGCACATCCAGGTCCACGTCCGGGGCCAGGGGTTTACCCCGCACGTGCACCTTGAGAATCTCCTTGCGTCCCACCACGTCGGGGATGTCCACCACCACCTGCCGGTCAAAGCGGCCCGGTCTTAACAGGGCGGGGTCCAGGATATCCGGCCGGTTGGTGGCGGCAATGATGATGATCCCTTCGTTGGGGCTGAAGCCGTCCATTTCCACCAGGAGCTGGTTCAGGGTTTGCTCCCGCTCGTCGTGGCCGCCACCCAGGCCTGCCCCCCGCTGCCGGCCCACGGCATCAATTTCGTCTATGAAAACAATGCAGGGGGCATTCTTCTTGGCCTGGTCAAAGAGGTCCCGCACCCGGGAAGCGCCAACACCCACAAACATCTCCACGAAATCCGAACCGCTGATGCTAAAAAAGGGCACTCCGGCCTCCCCGGCCACGGCCCTGGCCAGAAGGGTCTTGCCCGTCCCGGGCGGCCCGTAGAGGAGCACCCCTTTGGGAATGCGGGCCCCCAGCTCGGCAAACTTCTTGGGGTTTTTCAGGAACTCCACAATCTCCTGCAGCTCTTCCTTGACCTCATCGGCACCGGCTACATCTGCAAAGGTTACCCGTTTTTTATCGTCGGTATGCAGGCGGGCCCGGCTTTTGCCGAAGGACATCACCCGGTTGCCACCGCCCTGGGTTTGCTGCATCATGAAGAAGAAAAGCAACACAAAAATTAAAATGGGCAAAAGGCTGGTCAGGATGTTAGCCCACCAGCCCGGGGAGGGGGGCTCTTGAATTTTCACCTCAACCCCTTTTTCCAACAAAAAAGCGGCTATCTGGGCATCATTTTTTAACCCCGTAACCTGAAACTTAATACCGTTTTTCGTTGTTCCGGTGATCAGGTTTGTATGTTCCCGGGACTGAATGGTCACTTCCTGAACCTGGCCCTGATTTACTGCCTGGTAAAACCTGTTGTAAGTCCAGTCTTCCATCCCGGTAGTAGGAGGCTGGGTATATTTAATCAGCATTATAATAACGAGCACGATCAGCAGATATATACTCAAATTTTTCAGGACCTTGCTCAACAAAGCCACTCCTCTCGACAAAGCCAGTCAATTCAACCATAAGCTTTATTATAACATATTTACGGTCCTGTTTCAATTATTTAATGCGCCTTGCACCTCTCCCTCCATGATTTGCAAATAAAGGCATGTTTTTGTTTCAGGGGTAACTTTCCATGGCTCGCCGGGACGCACTCCCCCTACCCAGATAATTTCGTCCCCGGCCACAACCAGGGGCAGGCAATCCCGCTCTTCCCGGGGAATCTCCTGCTCAATGAGAAACTTTTTTAACTTCATAACGGCGGCCATGCCCAGGGGGTGAAACCGATCCCCATCCCGGCGCCGGCGGACGGCCAGCGGCCCGGATATGGCATCATAATCCAAAAGTGCTTCCCGGGCAGAAAGGGCCCGGGGATCTGGGGCTTCGCTAAGGGAAATAAGCCGGGCCTGGATGGAGGAATTAATCTCTGGAATATAGGTTATGCCCGGGACCACCAGGGGATAACAGTAATAGGGCACACCAGGAGCATCACCCCCTATCCGCAAGCGTAAAACCTGACCCTGGCGGGACGCCTGCACCCCCCGGGGAAGCTCCACCACTTTGCCCCCGGCAGGGTTATACAAAAGGGCCAGCAGGGACTCCACCTGAAGATAGGATAAATCTCCTTCAGCGCCGGTAAGGTGACGCCAGGCCTGACGCAAAACACGGCGCACCAGGGCCAGGGGAGAGGATAACAGCTCGGGAACAGTAAAAAGCAGGTAGTGCTCCCTTTGAGTTTTTAATGCCCGCCCGTAAAGGATGGCGGCTTGTTCTTCCAGATAATCGTTTTCTTCCCGGCAAATATGCCCCAGGTGTACAAGGGCATCAACCAGCCGGGGGTTATACTCGGCCTCCAGACGGGGAATTAATTCCAGACGAATACGGTTGCGAGTGTAAATGTTTTTTTTATTGGAAGCATCCTCCCGCACGGGCAGGGAGTGTTCCCGGCAATAGCACTCGATTTCGCGCCGGCGGATGTCCAGCAGGGGGCGAATATACTTGCCGCGGACAGGGGGGATGCCCTTTAAACCGGCCGGTCCCGTGCCGCGCAGGAAATTAAAGAGAATGGTTTCGGCCTGATCATCAGCGTGATGCCCCAGGGCCACCCGGGAGGCGCCAATGCGCCGGGCCACTTCCTCAAAAAAGCGGTAACGCACCCGGCGGGCCGCATCCTGGGCCGAAAGGCCGGTACGTTCCCGGTAAGCGGGCACGTCAAATTCCTCCACATGCACCGGTAGTCCCAGGCTTTTCGCCAGTTCTTCCACCAGGCGAGCGTCGGCCCGGGCTTCTTCGCCGCGAAACATATGGTTTAAATGGGCCACGGCCAGGGAAATGTGCAGCTCCTCTTTCATGCGCCAGAGCAAATGCAAAAGGGCCACCGAATCGGGGCCTCCGGATACCCCGACCAGCACCTTATCTCCGGGAGAGATCATGCTGAATTTATCGATGAACAAGCGCACATCCTGTTCTAAACCCATCCGGTGGCACTCCCAATACGCTTCCGAAATACTACAATTCCACAAATAATATCTTTTTCCTTCCCGGTGGCAGAAAATGTGTTATCCATCGCACAAGAAAAAAAACCCCGCAGGGCCTTGTAGTCTAACAGCTATTATTATTTTTAAGTATTTTAAACCTTCTCTACCCGGGCTACCAGCACGGTCATATCATCGGCATTTTGCTTTTCCCCGCCCGCCCCGGTCTGGGCCAGCTTGAGCAGCAGATCGGCCATTTCCTGGGGGCTGAAGTCGCTTATTTCCTGAAGTACGCCAATGATCCAGTCCTCTTTGTCCCCCGAACCGCGGTAAGAGTCGATAATGCCGTCACTGACCATGACCAGCACGTCCCCTTCCAGAAGGGTCCTGGCCACGGAAGCCACGTCAATATCTTTGATAATGCCCACCGGCAGGGAACTGGCGCGGATCATGCTGACCCGCCTGTTTCTAATTAGAAAGGTAGGTGGGGCGCCAATCTTGACAAAATCGGCCTGGCCTTCGTAAAGATCCAGCATGGCCATGTCCAGGGTGGCAAAGGTCTCCCCGGGGGAACGGAGGATCATGATGGAATTAACGGTTTTTACGGCCAGGTTGCGGTCCAGCCCCGTTTCCAAAAGCCTGCCCAAAAGGGACACGGCCGTACTGCTTTCCAGGGCCGCCTCCGCACCGCTGCCCATGCCGTCGCTTAAGACCAGGGCAAACTTACCCTCTCTTAAGGGCAGGAAGGCGTAACTATCCCCGGAAACGGAGCTACCATTTTTACCTATCCCGGCCACCCCCACATTAAGGGCAAACTTCAACCCGCTATACAGGCGGAAGGTACACCACTGCTCAGGCCTAAAAACGGGACACTGACTGAAGGGCAGGGCGAAGGACTCCCCCATCAACCGGGATACCAGCGCCGCCAGTTCCTTGCATTCATGCTGCCGCCCGCAGGCGCTGCGGGTGATCATGACCTCCGTTTTGCCATCCCCCTGGCGCTGGACCCGCACCTCAGCCACGGGGACTCCCGCCTGCTTGAGCTTTTGTTTCAACAGTTGTTCGTCGCCCGTAAGGGCCTGCACCTCAAATTCCAGTTCCGACGAAAGATTCTCAATAATTTGGGCCACGCCCTTTAATTGTTCGGAAACTATCTCCCTGCTCTCGGCCAGTCTTTTCAACCAGTAGCGGTTAAGCTTATAGGTTTCATACAGGCAGGTGACGGTAATGGCCAGTTCCTTCGGCCGGGAACAGCGCCTTTTGAGCGTGTCCGGCAGGTCCGCCCCGCCAACCTGCCCGTATATTTCCACCAGAGCAAAAAGATCCAGCAGGCTCTGGTAGGTGCGAAAAAATTCCCACTCCCAGCAGGTACGGTAAAGACCGCACCCCTGGCACACCCTGGCGGCAATCTGGTTAAACAAAGATTGCAGGGACGGTTCTTCCTGCTCTATAGGCGCCGTGGCACAACTTTGATTAAAACTGCGGGAAAGCTCGTCGAAAACCAGGGACCAGCTGCGCATGCGGCCAGCAACCACCGCTTGCACCCGATCCACGGCGGGTGATGTCCCCTGCACTCTCAAAACCACGGAGAACAGGGACTTACTCAAAGAGCCTATGTAGCGGCCCGGGATGAGCAGGAAAAGCAACACGGCCAGGGCAGTTTCCCCCATCACCGCAGTCAGATCCCCGAAATTGGCCAGGTAAACCGATAGAATGACATTGCTCAGAAGAAAACCCAAAGCAACCCCGGGCCTGCCAAAACCCCGGCATAGCCCGGCCAGCAATCCCGCAAAGGAGTAGCCGCCAATCATGGCCGGAACTGCGGTATAAACCAGCCCCGGAAGGATGCCCACCACCGCCCCCACGGCGGCACCCAGTCCCACGCCTCCTAAAAGAGCGGCCAGCAAAATGATTAACCGGCTCAGGAGCCCCTTTAAAGTAAACATGGCTACCTGCAAGTCGCCTGTGCCGGCCACCACCGCCGCCAGCAGCACCAGCATGGAAAACAACTCTTCTCCCGTTAAGGAGGCCAGGCCGGTAAGCTTGTCCAGGGTAGGAAGGCCCGCAAGAAAAACCAGGGTTAAAAGGGCAGCAAACCCGCCTTCAAAAAAGATGGTAATATACTGGTACGGAGAAGGCCCGGTAAAGGCCAGCACGCCTGCTTTGATGACTACAGTCAGGGAAAAAACGGCAGCCGCTGCCACCAGCTGCGGCCTTTTAATGCCGCAGGGCATGGCCTGCACCAGGAGCCAGGTAAACGCCACGGTACCCAGTGCCCCGGCCAGGGAGAGACCGGAGCTGACGGTGGCCAGGCCGGCACCCACCCCCAAAAGGGCGGCCGGTCCGGCCGCAGGAAAGGTACGGGTCGCGGCGGCCACAAAGGCAGCCGCGCAGGGAACAATTTCACCCAGCAAGACGGCCCGGCCCAAAAAAAAGCCGGCAATAAACAAAAGAAGTCCCTCGCGGGTCAGGAACGTTGCCCCCGCCGGCCTGCGAAAAAACTGCCAGCGTTTTCGATTTTTCGGCAAACGCTTTTTTTCTCTACCCTGTCCTGCCCGCTGGTAGGGATAGACGTTAATTTCCTCCGACACAAATGCCACCCCTTATTTCTCCCTCAATTGAAAATTATAGTACAGGGGGGTGGGCAATCTTTGTCATCATTGGTAAATTACAACACTTTTTCTTTCGACACCGGACGCGGCCTGGATGGCCAGACCGTGCATAATGTCGGCTTCGCTCACCTGCAGGGAAGGTATGTCCAGTTCCAGCATCACCAATCGCACGATGCGCACTCCTGCGGTGATAATGTCGGCCCTCTCCGGTTGCAACCCGGGCAGGCGGCGCCGTTCTTCCAGGGTGCACCGGGAAAGGATGTCCACTATATTTTCCACATCCGCGCGGGAAAGCACGAAACCGTGCACCCGGGCCGGGTCATAAACCGCCAGTTTTTGCACCATGGCCGCGCACGTGGTGACTGTACCGCCCACCCCCACCAGGTGCCGGGGAGAGCTGAGCCGGACCCGGGCCAGCGTAGGTGTGAGGAGACGGCTGATAGCGGCATCGTCATGCCCTCCCTCGGTCATGCGTACCGCACCCACATTGACACTGCGGCAAAAAAGGGACCCCTCCTGTTGCCAGATAAATTCGGTGCTCCCGCCACCAACATCCATAACCACCAGCCCCGCCGCATCCACCTCAAGCCCGCCCTGGACCCCCAGATAACTGAGATAGGCCTCCTCTTCCCCGGAAAGAACCGTTACTTCCAGGCCGACCCGGCGGGTTGCCTCCAGAAACTCTTCCCGGTTGCGGGCATCCCGCACGGCACTGGTAGCCGCAGCCACCACACACTCCACCTGCAGGGGGTGTATGCGTTCCAGATAATGCTTCAGGGTCTCACAGGTGCGGGTAATGGCGTCTTTCTGCAAGTACCCGGAGCCAATTCCTTCCCCCAGCCTGGTGGTCACCAGGTCAAAATAAACCACCCGTTCCACTTTCTCCCGGTGGACCTCGGCGACCAGCAAACGGGTGGAATTGGTACCAATATCAATGACCGCCACGCGCATAACCAAACCCCTTTCCCTGGCAAAAACTAAAAAAGCATTCCCTTTGTCGGAATGCTGTTATAACCAGTTTTGCGCCGGCTTATTTACTAACGCTAAACAAACCGCCGCCCGGAGCCCCGGCCGCCCCGCTTGGCATCAAGGCTCCTGCGCAGGGACTGTTGCAGCTCTTCGCTTTCTTTAAGGAAACGGCTCAGCTTTTCCTCAAAGGAAGGCTCAAACCGCCTGCGCCGGGATGACCTCTCCCCGGAATCTCTGGCCTGCCTGATGGAAAGCCCGATTTTCCCGCGGGAATCAACAGAAATAACTTTTACCGTTACCCGGTCATTAACCTTTAAAAAGTGGTTGATGTCTTTAACGTATTCGTTGGCCACTTCGGAAATATGCACCAGACCGGTTTCACCACCGGGAAGCTGGACAAAGGCCCCAAAGTTAGCAATACCGGTCACCACGCCTTCTAAAACGCTTCCCACTTCTACCGGCATAATTTGCGGTTTTGCCTCCCTTAATGCTAAAAACCTTGGTTAATTATATGCCTGCCAAAGCAAAAGTGTCAAGAACTAATTCCCCGGCTTCACCGGTACAATGCGTGCTTCTCCCGGCTTCACCAGGCCCAGGCGCTCCCTGGCCACCTGCTCTATATACTCATCCGACTGCACCAGTTTAAGCTGCTGTTTTAACTCCGCATTTTTCTTCTGCAGTTCCGTTAGCTGAGCCTGGAGTTGCTGAAGGTCCTGCTGCATAGCATCCAGGCGGTGGAACTGGGAAAAAAACGAGAGCAAAAGGTAACAAAGGAGAACCAACACCAGCAAGCCGGGCAGCCGGTTTTTGTTGAAACGCAGGCGCCGGCGCCCGCTACCCGGACGCAAACCTGACGTTAAGGATTCGCCTTTCTGAAAGTAAAAGACCATTTTCCGGTACTTCCCCTTCACCGAAACCGGCCGGTTGCCACCCGGAGCGAGTAGCCAGGTTCAAGATTGGCTCCTTGAATCGTTATTTTCTACGTTGAATAAGAAATTCCTTTCAGGCAGGATAAAAAAGATTATATCCGCCTTTTATATGCCGCCTTCATTCAGACATTCAAACCTGCTGGCTGCACCGCGCCGTAATCTGCCGGAAGCGGCTGGGAGGCATCCCCATAGCGCGGCTGAAAACGCGACTGAAATAGTTGGGGTCGGGGTACCCCACCTGCCGACCGACTTCTCCCACGGGCAGGTCCGTCTCGGCCAGCAACTTTTTAGCCTTTTCAATGCGCAGGCGCAACACATATTCCGAAAAAGTACAGCCCACCTGTTCTTTAAAAGCCTTGCTGAAATAATCGGGACTCAGGAAAATTATCCGGGAAAGATCGGTAAGAGAAATTTCCCTTTGATAATTTTCTTGAATATAATTCAAGGCCTTTTTAACCGCACTGTTCACCATGGCACCGGCCTGACCGGCAGCCGGGTTGTTACCCGATAGCGCCAGTTCTGCCATCCACTCTTCCAGCTCTTCAACTGAGAGACACAGGGAAAGCCGGCGGGCAAATTTGTTATAAGCGTGTACCATTTCCTCCGCATGTTCCCCGTAGCTTCCCATACTACGCGAGAAAGCCACCAGCACGCCCATCAGCCGGGCCTTAATCAAGTGGAGATCAGTACCCCGACCTTCAAATACGGAAATCAAAAATTCCCGAAACATCCGGCGGGCTTCTTCCGCGTCACCGCTGCGTAAGACTTCTAATAATTCCCTTTCACGGGCCGCATAAACTCCTCCATCCTTATCAACCTTACGCTCCAGCTCGTCCACGTGTACCACTTGCTCGGGCCCCAGATAAAACATACCGAGGTGAGCCGCGGTCTGAGCCTCCCAGGCCGCACGGGGCAGCTGGCTGATATCCTCACAGAAACGAGCCAACCCAACAGTCACCCCAAGGGAAAGCCTGTCCGCAGCAGTTTCGATGATATCGTTTGCCAGCTGGCGCAAACGCTGTCCCTGTTCCTGTTCCGACCCCCGGTTCCCCCACAGGCCTATCAACATACGGTCACTTATCGGCAGGCATAACCCCCAGGGGTGCCGGGTCAAAGCATCTTCCACCAGCCGCTGCAATTGATAGCGGAGCAACTCGAACCTGGCCAGGGAGGCAGGACTACCCTCAAGCCGGTTTTCCATGTACACACCGAAAGCGACGCGGGGTAAGACTTCCAGGCGCACCAGCCGGGCCTGTTGTTCCACGGCAGCCCGTTCTTCCCACAAGCCCCAGATAAGGCCCAAACCAAGGTTGAGCCGCAGCCAGGGGAGAGCCTCCGCCAGTTGTTCCTGCAACTTTTTGTGTTCACTCTGCTCTTCGCGCTCCCGCAGAAGCTGGACCCGCGTATTTTTCAACACGTCGACCAGTTCCTGGGAGCGAATGGGTTTGAGCAGGAAATCCACCACACCGATGCGCAGGGCCTCCTGGACATAATCAAACTCGTTATAAGCAGTAAGGAAAATAATGGCACTCGCAGGTATAATTTTTCTTATTTCCCTTGCAGCGGTCAACCCGTCCATACCGGGCATCTTAATGTCCAGCAAGATGATGTCCGGCCGCAGCTCCTCAGCCAGCTGCACGGCCTGGCGGCCGTTCCGCGCTTCACCCACCACTTTGATTGGTTCTTCCGCCCTTTCAAGAATCAGGCGGATGGCCTGCCTTTCCAGATGCTCATCGTCTACAACCAGAAGTCTCATTTCATTCACATTGTTCATGAGAATCCCCTTCCGGAACCATTAACTCTTTTGACTCTTTAATGGGATCCAAACTTTCACTGTCGTTCCTTCTCCCGGCGAACTGAAGATTTCCAGGCCGTATTTCTCGCCGAAGCAGTGCCGCAACCTCTGGTGCACGTTGGTCAAACCGAGGCCGGTGGTATGTCCTCGCCCGGACCGGTTACCTTCCAGGACCTGGCTTGCGACCCCCGGTTCCATCCCCAGCCCCGTATCGCGAACTTCTATGCATACCCTTTCTCCAAAACACCGGGCGTCAATATAAATGGTCCCCCCGTCCTCTTTGAGCTCCAGACCGTGCACGATGGCGTTCTCGACCAGCGGCTGCAGCGTCATCAGGGGAATCATGGCGTTCAACGCTTCGGGTTCGGCGTGAATTTCAACTTTAATATGATTCCCGTACCTTGTTTTCTGGATGAACAAATAGTTAGTAATATGTTCCAGCTCCTCACGGAGGGAAACCATCTGGTCTATCTTGCGCAGGGTGTAGCGGAGCAGCCCGGACAGCGCATGGATCAATTCTTCGGTCTGGGAGGCCCCTTCAATCATGGCCAGGCGGCAGGCAGCATTCAACGTGTTAAAGAGGAAATGCGGGTTGACCTGTGATTGCAGGGCACGCAGTTCCAGCTGGTGCATCACCCGTTCCATATCGGCCTTTTCTTTAAGCTGCCGGGTGAGACGCTGGCTGGTAATGCGTGATACGCTCATCTCGACGATATAATTGGCCACGATCTGCAATAGTTCTCCGGCAGCCCGGATTTTTTCCTCCGTAACCACCTCTATTTTGTACAGCGCGGCACACATTTTTTCTTCATCCAGCCCGTACTGGCGGGCCACCTGCCGGACCTGCTTAATCTGCTCCTCCTGGGGCCTCTCCAGCAATACCTGCCCGCAAAGGACCGCTCCCCAGTAAACGCCGTCCACTATTAGCGGCGCCGCCATATCGATCAAAGTACAGTGGCACTGGTGCAGGCTGAGGCTTTTCCACTTGGCCGCCGCCTCGCCGACGCGCCGGTCCGATTCATAACACCCTTTCTCACCAACCGGCGAGGAACGCACCAGCCGGCAGAACTCGGTGAAATTACTGGGCCTGGTGATGGGTGTCCCATCCACGTCCACCACGATGGCCGCCACACCCGTGGCCCTGGCAAATTTATCCACAACCTCCTGCAGCAGAGGCACTGCGACCAATTCCCTCAGGTAACCGTGCACCGGCAGGCCATAAACGTATTCAGCCATCCGGAATCCCTTCTTTTTATTGCGATTTAGAATGTTTACTTAATAATGTTTACTTATATTGATAACAATTAAATTATTAAACATTGTTACGTCATAGTCAACGGAAAGACTGTCAGTAAAATATGTAAAAAGCCTTCAGCGGATCATTTCCAGCTGAAGGCAAAGATTTTTTGAGGTCACAAAAATTTGATAATTAAAATTATCCTAATAAGCTGCGGAATCCTTTTTACCCTGTTTAGTAAATAAATGCTTTTCTTTTAGTGATTTTACAGGTTAATTATCGTTTTGCGAGATAAGCTTTTCCAATGGCATCTGCACCATAGATTGCGTTGTAGACCATTTGTGGTGTTACAGGGAAAGGCATGTTATGCACCATCATACCAGGTTCACATACCTTTTCAGCCACGCGCATAATCTTTTCAGGGGTAGGATCTGTAACCCCTATCTGCGCCAGAGTTACAGGAAGCCCGACCCTCGTGCAAAAATCCAGGACCTCATTAATTTCTGCCCATGGACGGTCTTCCAGGACCAGGTGGGCCAGGGTACCGAAGGCAACTTTTTCCCCATGATAGCTATGGTGGGTTTCTTCCAGCACTGTTAATCCATCATGAATAGCATGAGCTGCTGCAAGACCAGAGCTTTCAAAACCAATACCGCTGAGCAGCGTGTTGGCTTCTATTATCTTTTCAACTGCTGGTGTGGCCACTCCTCTTTCCACGGCAAGCTTAGCAGCCTCTCCATATTCTAGCAGGATATCATAACAGAGCCGTGCCAGGTTTAAGGCAGTAACGGTAGTATAGCCACCCGGAATATTCTTTGCTGCAGATTTAGCACAAGAATCAGCTTCAAACCAGGTTGCAAGAGCATCTCCCATACCAGAAACCAGGAAGCGTACCGGAGCTTTAGCAATAATGGCAGTATCGACAACCAGCAGATTGGGGTTTTGGGGTAGGATAAAGTAACGTTCAAAGACGCCTTCTTCTGTGTAAATAACCGCGAGGGCACTACATGGGGCATCCGTAGCAGCAATAGTAGGAACGATAACAACAGGCTTATTCATTAAGCATGCAACCGCTTTGCCTGCATCGATAACTTTACCGCCACCTACAGCAACTATGAAATCTGCCCCCGCTGCTGTAGCTGCAGCTTTAAGTCTCTCTATTTCACTATCGCAACACTCTCCCCGAAATACTTCAAATACAGAATTTACATTGTGTTCTTTTAAACTTTTTTCAATATCTGCACGGGTCTCTTTTAGGGCAGTTTTTCCTCCAGTTATGAAAGCTTTTTGCCCGAAATTTTTCGCCTGCTCACCCAGGGAGTGAATCGCCCCAGGGCCCTGCACATAGCGACTTGGAGAAATTAGTATCTTAATGCTCATTTTTCTTCCTCCTTAAAATAAAATTACTCGTTAAACAGCTGGTAAGGCACAATGAGCGATTCTGTAAATACTCTAAAGAGTTTAATCTCAGTTTTTAAATCCCTCCTTGAAATTTTATTGTGTCATGTACGCATACTTAGTCGCCTGACGATTTATCTTTTTCGCCTCTTCCCACCCCCTCTTCTTGATAAGACCGGGGTGCTTCTTCACCCCTCAGGACTCTCAGCACACCCTCGGCCAGGGCAGCCATCTCGTCCTCGCCGGGGTAAACAAGCACCGGGGCGATAAACTCCACTCGCTTTCTTATTTCTTCCACCGCGCGCCGGCTGTACGCCAGTCCGCCGGTCAGTACAACCGCATCGACCTGGCCGGAAAGAACTGCCGCACAGGCACCAATCTCCCGCGCCACCTGGTAGCATAGTGCTGCAAACAGGAGATCTGCTTCTGTGTCTCCTGCAGCGGCCCGTTCCTCCACCTCCCGGGCGTTGTTGGTTCCCAGGTAAGCGACAAACCCTCCCCGCCCGTTGATCAGGCGGAGCAGTTCCTCCCGGGTGTAGCGATCACTAAAAGCCAGCTGCACCACCTCCGCCGCCGGGAGGGAACCGCTGCGCTCAGGGGTGAGCGGGCCTTCCCCATCCACCCCGTTGCTTACATCCACTACCCGGCCCCGTCGGTGTGCACCGACGGTTATACCACCGCCCAGGTGTGCTACAATTAGATTCACTTCCTCGTATTTCTTGCCCAGTTCTGCTGCCGCACGCCTGGCCTGGCGCTTCTGGTTCAATGCGTGAAACACGCTCCGCCGCTGGATCTGGGGCAAACCGGAAATCCGGGCCACCGGTTCCAGTTCATCCACACAGATGGGGTCAACGATATATGAAGGAACGTTGTGTGGAGAACCCAGCTCATAGGCCAGAAGGGCACCCAGGTTGGAGGCATGCCTGCCGTAACGTTCTTCACGCAGCTCCTCAAGCATGGCCCGGTCGACTGCATAAACACCACCGGGGATGGGCTTCAACAAGCCGCCCCTTGCTGCAATGGCGGTTAACTCTTCCACGCGCAGCCCTTTTTTCTGCAATTCCCGGCGTAATGCCTCGAGCCGGTAGTCAAGCTGGTCAACCACGCGTGGGAAAACCGCCAGCTCATCCGCAGGATGAGCGATATTCTCAATCCACCGCTTGTCCTCACCTATGAAAAAAGCTATTTTGGTCGAGGTGGAACCGGGATTGATAACGAGAATCTTTTCTTCGGTGTTCTGCTCCGTCATAAAACTTCTTCCTTTCTCCTGCCTGTTAAAACAGCTTTTCCCATAGTGACCTGTGGAGGCTGGAAATTACCTCCACGCCCACGATCAGGCCGTTCTCCACAGCAGCGACAGCGCGTCCCACCGCCGCCTGCACTGCTGCGACCTCACCCTGGAGGAGAACCAGGGATTTACCGCCCAGGCCCCGCGCCAGGCGGATCTCCAGCAATTGTACCTGCCCGCCTTTAACGGCAGCATCCCCTGCTTTGATGGCAGCCGCACAGGCAAAGGTCTCTATAACACCAAGCGACCCCCTTGCGGCAGGAACTGCTGACGTACCGGTCAGGGCCGGAAACACCGATGGATGCACGGTACCCAGCACAAGCGAATCTACAACATTTTCGGAGTCAAAATCCACTGCCGCACGTACGGCATTGCGCACGGCCCCAACTTCCCCGCTGATCATGGCTACAAACTTACCCGGACAAACGGGAGTGGCCAGCACCAGTTCGACCGGTGAAGATTTAAGCAACGCATCTGTGGCTGCTATACCGCGAGCAATGCCCCGCCACTCCACCATGCCTAAGGCATTCATCAACCACCATCACCCACCCTTTCTGACTCGATGACCACCGCATCTGCGGACACCTGCGTAACGCGGCCCTCAATGCTGGCATGAATCGGCACACCCAGAGCGTTGTCCGGTACCTCAGCCACCACCTGACCGGCTGCCACTCGTTCCCCGGCTTCAACAACCGGTACTGCCGGCACTCCTATATGCTGTCTGAGCATTAACCGCACCTTTTGCGGACGCACGCTTTCCTCCTGAAGGGGTGCCGGGAGATCATAGCGCAAGAGTCCCAGCCGTGCTACCAGACGCGCCGTAGGTACGCGGCGATATGGCCTCTGGGGATGGACACCTCGCAGTTCACCACCGGGCGGCTTGAAACCGCTGCGGGACATTTGACGCTTCAACCACGCATTTACCCGCCTGGGACTGAGACCCATGGGACAGGCGAAAACCTCACACAGGCCGCATTCCGAACAAAGCCATGGGGCTCCCCCGGCAACCAGTTCACCGGTCGCATATGCCAGGCCGGCCATATTGCGGTCCGGCCGCAGGCCGTGGCCCAGCAGATAACGGGGACAGAGTTCTGTACAGTAACCGCAGTGGCAGCACATTCCCCGCGTCAGCCGCAGGTCCACACCAATATCCAACTTTTTGCTTAAAACCAGGGGGTGATCGGCTGGCAGGACGATAATCCCGCCGGTGGTTCTCGTAACTACAGCATCCAGGTCCACCAGGCGGCCCATCATCGGGCCCCCTTCTATAATTGTAAATGTCTTTATTTGCGGCCCCCCGGCCATGTAGAGCAGGTCTTTAACAGGCGTCCCCACCGGTACCTGAAGGGTCACCGGCCTTTGTACAGCACCGGTCACAGTAACTATTTTTTCAATTACAGGCCGGCCTTCCATAGCGCGGTTCACATTGAACAGCGTCTCAACGTTATTGACCACCACACCAACCTGGATGGGAATTCCTCCCGGAGGGATAACGCGCCCGGTAACTTCATACACCAGTACATGCTCGTCGCCAGCCGGGTAAAAATCATCCAGAAAGTGCAATTCCACCGCTGTTTCCGGTTCGTCGGCCAGCGCTTCCCGCAGGGCTGCTGCAGCGGCCCTGTACTTGGCTTTAATCCCTACAGTGGCCCTGGCGGCACCCGTTGCGCGCATCATGATCTTCAGCCCGCCAATCACTTCGCGAGCAGCACAACGGAGCAATTCCTGGTTGCCGCGTAAGAGAGGCTCACACTCAGCGGCGTTGGCAATTACCCACTCCGCACGGCTCGAAGCCTTCATATAGGCGGGAAATCCCGCACCTCCGGCCCCTACTACACCGGACTGCCGCAACCGGCTTATGATTTCCTCTCTGCTCCACGCAATCACTGCTCAACCCACCCGCTCTTTAAATAATCCGGAAACCATCCACCAGCACGCAGCGGCGTTGGCGGGTAAAGCTCCTGGCCGAAGTCAGGCCTTCGCCCGTGGGGCCGGCAATGGTAAAAGTACAGTAACCTTCGCCACCGGCACCGATGCCGGCATAACACGGTGCATTTTTCACAAAAATGGTGGTTTTGACAGCCCGGGCAAATTCTGTCATGTAATCGACATGCTTGGAATGCATGATGGCTGTATGCCGGTTGTTACCTTCCACCCGCACAGCCAGCTGGATCCCCTCTTCGACGTCACGTACCCGCACGACCGGCAGGACAGGCATCATCTGCTCATGGGTTACAAACGGATGATCCGGGTCCGTCTCCATGATGACCAGGCGGGTATCGTGACCTATATTAATACCGATTTGTTTCAAGATGTAAGAAGCATCTTTACCCACCAGGTCCGGGTTAAGCACTGTATGACCGTCCCTTTCCTCGTGGAAAGCCAGCCTGGTCAGAGCATCCACTCCACTTCCCTTTACCAGAATGGCTCCTTCTCGCTGCATCCGGCGGATCAGGTCATCAGCCACTTCATCAACCACGATCAGGACTTTCTCGCAGACACAGGGCATGTTGTTATCAAAACTGGCCCCCATAACAATGTCCCGGGCGGCCCTTTCTATATCGGCTGTGTGGTCTACCAGCACCGGCGGGTTGCCCGCACCGGCCCCGATAGCCTTTTTACCGGAACTCAGGGCTGCCTTTACGACGCCAGAACCGCCAGTCACGACAAGCATGTTGATTCCCGGATGGTGCATCAACTGCCCCGCTTTTTCCACGGAAGGTTCGCTGAGGCCTACAACCAGACCGGAAGGACCGCCGGCACGTATGATGGCCTCGTGAAGAATCTCGATGGTCTTCAATGAAGTCTTCTCGGCTGAAGGGTGGGGGGAGAAAACCACTGCATTACCGGCAGCAATCATCCCGATACTGTTATTGATGATGGTAGCCGCCGGGTTGGTCACCGGGGTAATGGCACCGATTACACCCACCGGAGCCATTTCGACAAGGGTCAGCCCGTAATCACCGGTATAAGCCGTGGGCTTTAAATCTTCAGTGCCGGGTGTTTTCTGTGCCGCCAGGGTGTTCTTCATAATTTTGTCCTCTACGCGTCCCCTTCCGGTCTCCTGAACGGCCATTTCAGCCAGGAGCCGGACATTGGCCAGGGCCGCCTCCCGCATGGCCCGCACCAGCTCCTCCCGCCGGGCCAGGTCCATAAGAGCCAGTTTTTCCTGAGCCCGCCTGGCAGCCTCCACTGCCTCATCCAAACTGGAGAAGGCGCCCTGCACACCTTCTTCTTGCTGGTTCAACTTCTCTAAAATCTTTTCTACAATAGCGTATATCTCAGCCTGTGCTACCTGCATATTAAAACCTCCCTGTCATGTCTTCCCCAGCTGGCCGGAACCCGTTAAACCTTACTGGCCTTGGAGCTGATTCCACTTCTCGACCCCGGCCCGGGCCACTTCTATGTCCTGCTCAACGCTCCCGCCACTGATGCCGATAGCCCCCACAATGTTGGTTTCCTGGTAAAGCGGGATGCCCCCACCAAAAGGAACAATCCTGCCTCCGTTGGTGGTATTGATGCCGTACAGCGGCCCGCCGGGGGCAGCCAGCACAGAAAGCTTTTCCGTTTCCATCTTCAAGGCCACTGCCGTATATGCTTTACCTGCAGCAATATCCAGACTGGCCAGCAGGGCGCCGTGCATGCGCTCCAGCAGCACAGGGTTGCCTGCACCATCAGCCACCACGATCACCATGGGAACCCCAATCTGGTGAGCTTTTTCTTCTGCTGCAGCAGCAATCTGGCGGGCTATGTCAAGAGTAATCGTTTCTTTCACATTACCACCCCCTCTTGTTTTTTCCAGGACTCTGGTCATAACCACCTTGACCAGGTGCTCGTGTGCCTCCACTCTCGCCAGGACAAACAACAGATCTGAAAGGCGATTTAAATACCTGATTACCTCTTCCCTCACGACCTCCCGCCTGGAAAGCCGCACTACCAGCCGTTCTGCCCGGCGGGTAATAGTCCGGGCCAGGTCAAATGCCGCTTCGGCAGGGACATGTCCGGAAACCGCAAACCCGCGCAAAGCGGGAATACGATCAAGCCCTTCGTTTATGTCCTCCTCCAGGCGGCTGATCATCTCATCTTCCACGCGGGCCCCCACCGCGGGCACTTCCGGGCGGGCCAGCTCCGAACAAACCACAAAGAGCTCTTTTTGTACCCTAACGGCAACCTCCTGAACCCACGCACAGCAGGCCAGCGAACGTCCCAGAGCCAGCGCCGCCCCTGCTTCATCCACCGTACCATAAGCGCTGACCCTCAGGCTGTCCTTGCCCACCCGTATTCCTCCCAGAAGGGATGTTTCTCCCCTGTCGCCGGTCCGGGTATATACCCCGGGTGTACGATTTTTCTTCACTGTCCGACCACCCACTTATACCATTTCTTCACCGGCTGGTCATTTCCACGGTATCAACAATACCAATAATGGCAGCATCCACCGGTACCAGCGTGTCAGCACCGTTCACTGTTCGCGAGGCAGGTGATCCCATGACTACCAGGACCGTTTCCCCAACTCCAGCGCCAACGGTATCCACAGCTACAAATTCCTCTACCTCTGTTTTTTTACCGGGCTGCAGCGTTTCGACCACCAGAAGCTTGAAGCCGGTCAACCGTTCGTCCTTCCGCGTGGAAACCACCGTACCAATCACCCGTCCCAAAATCATCCCTTGCTCACCTGCCTCTCTTTAAATCCAGCCCCGGGGTCATGGAACAGGATCACACTTCTTCCACCCGCCAGCCCGCATCCCGGATTGTATCCCAGGCCAGTGGCGTAACCAGTGCCCCCCTGGGAATCCTGACCACCCCGTTATTGTTTACCAGGGCACCCAGCTCCGTGCGTGTGATAACCATGCGCTGGCCGGAACGCTGCTCGACTGCCGGCACACTCGATAAAACGGCAGGCAACTGGTAGGGGCTTTCGGGCACGTTTTTACTCCTTAATAGCGGCTGAGGAGCAATTCCGGAATCAGCCCGCCTTCCAATCATTTCTGCCACCACACTGCCCAATTCCCGGGCCGATACCAGAGTCACCCCGTAACCTGCAATTTTTTCCAGATTATCTTTCATCGTCTGAACCAGTGCCGGACGACCACGGTTCATTCCCAAACGTGCAAAACCTTCACTGGTGGGGTCTGCCGCATCACTGGCCGCTATCACCGGCAGCCCGCGCATTAAGGCATCCACCAGCACCTCCGCTGCCGCCGAGTCCAGCAACATCGAAGCCAGACGGGCTGCAGTGGTCCGTGTGAGTACGGGTACCACCACCAGGTCACAAAGCTCGAGAAGCTCTGTATGCCTGCCACGACTGCTTTCGCCCTCAACCAAAACGTCAACAGCCTGCAGTTCTTGCCTCCACTTCTCGGGATCATGAATAGCCGCCGCCGACCGGGAGAAAAGGATGAAGTACTCCAGCCCCACCCCTCGCTCCCTCTTCAGGCGCGCAAGTTCCTCCAGAGCAGCCCGCGCACCGATGGTCCCGCCCGTAACCACAACCAGTATCCTGCGATGCCCGGGCAGAGGTGAAACAGGAACCTGTCCCCTGTTCAGGCGGCGTAACACCTCTTCCACTACGCGATTCACCAGCTCTTCACCGGTCACCTGTTCTCGCCTCCCTTAGCCAGCCGGGCAACAAAGGGCAATCCCCAGCGGGGTCACCAGCAGAGGTTCCACCGGGCACAGCACGGGGACATCCAGCTGGCGCTGCATCACGTCAACAAATCCATGGAACGAAAAGGCACCGCCGACCAGGTAGACAGTGGGTACATCCCACCCCTCGAGGTGGCGCCGTACAATAGCTGCCACCTTCTCCATCACCGGGCGGACCAGCGGGAGGAGCTCCGGCTGCCTGCCGGGATCCAGCTTCATAGCTTCAGCTTCACTGAAAGGCAGCCCATAATGCCCGCTGAGCACCAGGGTAAAGTGGGTGCCGCCGGTCGGCTCATCGGCGGTATATACCACTTCACCTTCCTTAAGGATGGAAATGCCCGTCGTACCGCCGCCCACATCCACCACCGCTCCATCCCGTACCCCCAGCACCGCGGATGCTGCAGTAGGTTCATCGACTACATTCACAACCTGAAGTTCCGCACTTTCAACCACGTACCGGGTAGCTCTCGAGTCCCTGTCTCCGGTTCCTGGTGGTACAGCAGTGGCCGCTGTCAATAATTCCGCTCCCAGCGTCACGCGCAAGTTCTCCACGAGACGCCGCACAATATTTACGGCACCTGCATAATCCACCACCAGGCCATCCCGCACCACCTGTGCCGGTTTCAGTGCCCCGGCCACCGGCTGGCCGGTTTCGTCCACCACCGCCACCACAACATTGGCAGTGCCGAGGTCGACACCCACACGCAGGCGCCCCTGCCAGGCTTTGAGCGGTTCATCCATACGGGACCTGAAGGTAGCGATTAATTCATTCGCCCGCTCAAACTGTCCCTTAATCATCGATGATCACCTGTACGTAATCCCCGTTTTTAAGACCGGCCGCGTTGGCTTCATCGGTATCGATATGGATTTCAAGGCGGTATGCGGGTGATACACGTACCAGTACCCGGTCGAAAACTACCCTTCGCAACCCTTCCGTGCGCACCCGTACCAGTTCCCTGTCTTTGAGCCCCCAACGTTCAGCTACATCGGCAGGCATGTGTATGTGACGCCAGGCCAGTATTACACCCTCCTCCAGGTTGATGGCCCCCCTGGGACCAACCAGAACCGCCCCGGGTGTTCCGGAGAGGTCGCCCGAATCCCGGACCGGAGGGTCAATCCCCAGAAGGTAAGAATCGGTACGGGAGATTTCCACCTGTGTTTGTCCCCTCGGTGGACCCAGGACACGGACGTTCTGAAGCACGCCCCGCGGCCCGACAACTGTTACACATTCCTTCGCAGCGTACTGGCCGGGTTGCAGTTCCCTGATGGGAGTCAGGCTATACCCGGGGCCGAAAAGTGCCTCGACATGCTCCGGTGCCAGATGGACGTGACGCGCTGATACTCCCACCGGCACCCGCAGGATTTCGCGTTCCGCCGCCTGCCGGCGCTGGACCTGCGCCACTACCGCCCGCACCAGGGCGTGAATTACATCCCCGGGAATTTCCTGCGGCAGCACCGCCGTTGATTGTTTCAGTTCCAAGCTGCTTCACCTACCTGTATTTTTTCCTGTTCCGGGAGTACCGGCGACCCTTGACCAGTTTTATATCGGTTTTTTCCGGTACCGTAATGCAGGCGGAAGAGGTGGGCTTTCCACCTGGACAGGGAGCAAGGCGCAGCACCGAAAGGGTTTCATGTTTCAGTGCCTGCGGCGCCGTTCGCGTCCGCCCCGGCTTTCCCTGTTTCCAGAACCGGGGTTGTTCGTTTTTTTTTCTTCAGGCTCCGGATTTTCAGTAACGGGCTCTAATTCTGCCGCCTCCGGTGCCCCTTCTTCCCCTCCCGCGGTGTCTGGAGCACCGGCGCCCGACCCTTCCCCGGAAGCCGGCCCGGGTCCGACGCGGCCAGCACCTCTGGTTGCAGGACTGTTGATCACAGGTTCCACTTCTTGATGGGGACGTGGAATGACATGGGAAGACACAACCTTACCCACCCGCGAAGCAGCAGCTACACCAGCACTGACAGCAGCCTTTACCGCTCCCACGTCCCCACGAATCTTAACCACCACCATTCCGCCGCCCTGTGTCAGTTCGTAACCGACCATCTCCACATTAGCGGCTTTAGCCATGGCATCGGCAGCCTCCACAGCCGCTACCAGTCCTACCGTTTCAATAAGGCCTAAAGCCTGGGTGGCCAATTTCCGGTCACCTCCTCCTGATTAAAACAATGGCTTACATGGTTTTGAAGGGCACCACTTTTACCAGCCGCGCTGCATTTGTGCCCACTATCCGTGCTGCTTCCGGCCTTAAATTGAGATGGACGGTGAACACGGGCTGGTGGCGGCGGAGCTTGCGGTGGTGAATTACGGCCTTACCCTGGCTGTCCAGACCAATACCTACTTCGAGCGGGGAAATACGAGCTGCCTGGTGGCCCAGTTCTTCAGCATCCCCGTTTCCCTCCTGCACCACCACCGGCACACCTTCTTCCTCCAGCCCCAGCAATATCTCCCGCTTCAGGGCCTCGGAAACGTTCCGGCCGGGACACATCAAGACCACCGCCGGGCGTTCACCCGTCCACCTGGCGTAAACAGAACTCATCTGCGTGTACCCCCAACCCGACCATCAACTGCAGACAGAACCAGGCCCGTGGCCACCGCGTTACGAGGCCCTTCGGTACCCCGGATGTTGGCCCGCCCCGTAACCACACCATAATGGGCCAGCGCATCAGATATGAGGTGCGGTACTTCAAAGTCCAGGGCAGACCCGCCCACAAGAACCACAAAATCAATAAGCCTGATGTTTTGTCCCGGGGCCACCTGGCTCAGAGCTCTAAAAGCATTGGTTACAAAAACTTTCTCCTTGGCCGACCGGCGCACCGCACGGATCTTCTCGACTGATTCACTCACAGGGACGGGAACCAGCTCGCTCCCTTCTTTAACCACCACGACCCGGCCGAAAACACCGGGGTCCAGAGCCTGGTCATAGAAAACCACAGTTCCATCTTCCATACGGATGTGGAACAGGCTTTCCACTTTCGCCAGCGGGTAGCGCTTGATTTCCTCTGCCAGGTGGCGGTCTTCCAACCCCAACTCGGAAGCAATGAGCATGGTTACCAGTTCACCGGCTCCTGCCAGGTGAACAAAACTCAATTTGCCTTCCTGATTGATAAAGGCTGCGTCAGTGGAACCACCACCCAGGTCCAGAATGGCTACCGGGCGGTCGACCCCCGGAGTAGTCAAGGCACCCAGGATGGCCATCTGGGCCTCCACTCCGCCAACCTCAACCCGGAAGCCCAGCTCAGCTTCCAGCCGGCGGGCAATCTCTTCCATGGGAAACCGGCTGGTCCTGACCATTGCCGCCAGGGCCACTGCATTTTCATTGGAAAACTCCCCGGCCAGCCCGCCAACCACCCTCTGGGGAACAAGCGTGTCGACAGCGAGAATATCCCTGATCCGAACTTCATCCCTGGACTGGCCGCTTAAATCAGCCATCACCTGCCGGACTTTTTCCAACATGCCACCCACGTTGGTACCCGGAGTACCGCTGGCATCCATGAGTGGAGCCATCCGGTCCAGAGCGGCCATGATCTGCCCGGCCCCCTCCTCCAGGTCCACCTCCGCCCGGCCCTTCTCACCCTCCAGGATCACACGGCCGGCCGGAATGCGGCGTTCCTTTACATCCCCGGCAGGTGTTTTAATTACCACTGCAGAGCGATTGCCGGTGAGTGCCCGGGCTACGGGCACCACATTCCGGGTTTCTTCGGGCGTAAGCTCGAATACCGTAGCGATACCATAAGGGTTTGACAAGGTTTGAATCACGCCGCCGGGCGGGGCCACTTCCACCGCCGCACGCATGGAAAGCGGGACCCGCTCGAGATATTGCACCTCGTCGACCACCGGAATGGGCTTTTTAACCCTGTTATAAATGAGCACCCCGTCATCCCGCTGGGCAATAGCCCCCTGTACATCAACACCTTTATCCAGCGCCTGGTTGATCAGGCGGGCAGCAGTATCATAGGTAATACTGGCCGGGACCACGGCTACCACACGGTCACCCGGGGCGCAGGACGGCAACTGGTCCACAGGAACTGTCGTACCCACTCCCAAACCGGTGCCGCCCGGAGTGGCCGGGTTGTGCCCGATCATGGTTGATTCCGTAATTACCGTCTCGGTAATAGCCTCCATGGCCACATCCGCGATTACGGGCGTTGCCTCATTCAAGCGCAATAAAGAAATATCGCTCAGGCGGCAGCCGGCCCGGGCGACAGCTTCTTCCAGGGCCCGCTTCACACCGGGGACGTTATCTACTGTCCCCTTGATACCGGTAGTGGGAACGAGCGAACTGGCCAGGAAACTGACCCGTCCGCCCGCCTCTACCTTAGCCAGAGCTACTTCTGTTGAATTGTTACCGATATCGACCCCTGCAATGATCGTCATTGCGCAAGGCTCCTTCGTCCTTTTTATGCAGTCCGCAGCCGCCCGCGGCGCTCATAGACATCGGCCGCTTCCCGCACAAAAGCTGCATTGATCCTGGCACCGTACTTGTGCTCCAGTTCGTCGGCGATGGCCAGGAGCTCAGCCCTGGTCGACCTGTACGGCCTCAAAGCGTTGTAAATCTCCAGGATGCGCTCGTCGGGCACCCCGGTCAACTCTGCAGCCCGCCGGAAATTTTGAGCAAGCTGCTTGCGGCCGCAGGCTTCAGCAATCCGGGCCTGCATGAGCAGAGCGTCTGCCGTGATCCGCACGTCCTGGGGTGTAATTTTGCCGTTCAAGACGTTTTCAATGGTTAGATCTTCCAGCTTCTTGCCTGTGGCAGTACGTATCAATTCAGGCCGCTTCTCTGCCAGCGGGTAATCCTTCCCGGGGTGCAGGGCACACCCGGTTTTCCCCGCCTGAGTGCCAGCTTCCGCCGCCGGCGTATTTTCCTCGCCGGCCACGTTGCTCATCTGCTTGAGAACCTCACGCACCAGTTGCTCTATATAACGCGCATCCATCCCGGCACCTCCTCCTTAGTGAAACCGGGGTTCCAGTTCTGTAGAACTGGCTCCGGGCACCACAAACTGTGTTTCTTTGATGTGCATAACCGCCGCCCGGGCCTGGTACTTGGGCCGGGCCATTTGATCGTTGCGGACCGGCACCGGATCCGGGTTTTCACCCTTGGCGTAACGGGCCGCGTTCCGCCCGATAGCCCTGTACGTCTCCAGGTCCAGGAGAGGTGACTGCGGAAACAGTTCCAGGTTGCTTAAAGGAGGAAGGTCCTTCTGGTGAATCACTGTCGTGCCGCGGGATTGAATTCCGATACCGATACCGGAACCCGAAAGTTTGGCCGCCTCATGAGCTACGAAGGCCACGTCCGATGTCTTCCTGACTCTTATCACACGGGCGCGGCAGCCCTCTTCTTCAATACCGGCCATGATTTCACGCAAAACATCCGCATGAGGCAGGCCGATAATAGTCCTGGTGAATTTATCGCCAAATGCGGGGGCAAGGCCGATTACCACTTCACTGCGGTCAGTGCCGGGCCGTGCTTCCCCCTTCTCTGCCAGGACCAGCCCTTGCCCTGTCACTGGAGCAGCTGAAGCCCTGTCCACCTTCTCCGCATACCCGCTGCTCTGCAAGCGTGACATTTCCTGTATTACCTGCTCCACGATCTTCTCAATCAGGGCGTTGTCCACCATTCCCTTTCACCTCCCCTAGATTTCCATATCTTCGGGCCGCAGAGCCTGGGCAATATTCTTAATTTCCTCCCAGCGCTCCTTGCTCAAACGGTAACCGGTTCCTGGACCCCGGTAGTCGTTTAGATCATTTACTGCAGAAATGACATGGAAATTCTGATCCAGAATTGCGGAGGTATGCAGGTAGTCACCGGATACCCTTTGCTTGAGCATGTTGAGTATATTTTGCGCGATATCTTCAAAGCCGTGCTTGGCCAGGGCTTTAACCACATCCAGCCCGGTTACGCCGCGTGCTATCATATCCTGAGCAGCCTTAAGGTCTTCCGGCACCTTGCGGGGTGGCATATCTTCGGAACCGTGCGCGTAAGTCGCGGCTTCAACTTCTTCGTCGGTGATTTCGGGCAGACCCAGCTCCTTGAACACCGCCTGCAGCGCCCTGGCCGCCCGGTTGCGTACGGCAACAACTTCCTCCTCGCTGACCGGCCGCACCCCGCCGTCCACCATCAGGTCCCGCTGCAGGAGCAGGTAGTCGTCCATGTCTTCAATATCAAAGTTGGACCCTGCAAACATGTTGTCGTAGTTGGGTACTGCGCTGTAACCAGAGAAGATGAAGTCCGTGCCTGCTGCGAATTGCGGCAGCATGCGGGCAGTCCGCCGTATATCCGAGTGGGAAAAGGTCTGGTCGTTACCGGAAGCCACTTCCAGGTCCAGCATCATGGTGATCAGGTTCTCAGCCGCCACCGCACGAATACCTGAAGGCACAGCACCCGGTACGCCGATGCAGCTGATAGAACCGTTTTGCAGTCCCTGCACACCAGCACCCTTGGTGAGCATTACGCAGCGGGCTTCCAGGTAGAGCATGGACTTGCCCTCAGCGTAGCCCATCTGCACCTCCGAACCGGTACCGGACGTAAAGCGCATCTTCAGACCGCGGGAAGCATAAGCCGATGCCAGGAATGCTTTGGACCATGGCGTATCATCACCGTCAACAAACACCTGCTCTGTACCGTACACGGAAATAGTTTCCGCATAGGAGGTAAGACCGCGCATTCCGAGCTGCAACTCAGTAGCTTCTTCCAGAGCACACTGGGTGAGCACGCCGCCACGTCCCGTCTGGGAACCCACCAGCAGGGCCAGGGCGTTGAAAGGAGCGTAGCGGACCACACCCACGGTGGTTTCCTGCTCGGCAAATCCCCGCAGGGCGGCTTCTGCTGCGTCCGCCGCGATTTGCACCGGGTTGTCCCGCAAATTGGTGACGTGGCACTGATTGGCCGGCGTCTTCCGGGCACGCATTTTCATCATGCCCATCATGATTTCCACGATGTTCATGTGCCCCAGAACTTCGACCACTTTGGCCGGGGTCATGCCCTGAGCCAGCCTGGCGATTTCTTCGCGAGGCACATTGATGTCCACGACCATCCTGGCAATCTGCGCGGAATCCATGGCCATTACTTCCGGAGCAACATTAACATCGATGAAATAATCAGCAATAAATTGTTCGATCATATCGAAATCTTCACGGCGCTTACCGTCCATCTCCACAACCCGGCCGTTTTCGATCTTCAGGCTGGGCTTTGGATCTAAAGGACTGTTCATGGCTATCAGGCCCACTTCCGGCCATTCCGCCACAAACCCGTCCTGGTTGACCGGCCTGTTGGCCAGAACCTCGAAACGTTTGGAACGTTTAGCCATTAATCCTCACCTCCCACGCTGTTAAATATAGGGTCTGGTCAGGGATTGGGGTTTGTCTCCCATAGTACTGAGCAGGGTGATCCCGACTTCCCGGGCAGCAATAAGAGCCTGGCGGACGGCACCGGAGTCACCCGAGATGAAAAGGATGGCTTCGTTGGTAAAACTTGTCCCCTTGGCCGGGCTGGCGTAACCAATCACCTGTACCTCCGCCGCCTTGACCGCCGTATCGCAGCAGACCACGCCGATGGCCGCAGGTGCACCTACGATCAGGCCGAATGCCCGCCCCAGCGGCGCGCCAAACGCCTTCTCCAGGGCATGGCTGGCCCGCGCGGTGTACTGGAACTCCAGGTGGCCCGCGTCATTAGCGTAAACGTCACCAAATGTCCTCTCCAACTCCTGCAGAGCGACTTCCACCGCCCGGCGGGCGTCGGAAACCTCCTCGGCTCCGAAGATAATGAGGCTGCCATGACCGGCACCGCCCCTGGTATCCCGGGGCAGCTCAACGGCCACGACCTCGGTATTGGTTGCCTTAACCGCTTCATCCGCCGCCATGATCTGCGGACCGGCACCAACCCGGCCGCCCAGGATGCCGATGGACCGGTAACGGCTATCCAGCCCCATCTTCTCGTGGAGCAACGGATCAACGTTGGCAATAACCAGACCAATAGTATCCCCCATGGCCGTACCGACAAATTCGGTAGGTAAGGAAGTCAACCCCCTCCCTGCAACCTGCTCGGCAACAGGAGAGGAACTGGCGGGCGCGCTGGATGCCGCAGCACTGCTGCTGGCCGCCCCCACTTTTTTCATCACCTGTTCCAGCACCTTCTGGACAAGTTGCTCGTCCATTTAAGCCACCTCCAAATTACTTCTTATCTGGTGCAGGCAAAATCTTCTCCACGTCGGTGTGCGGGCGCGGAATGACGTGTACGGAGACTACTTCTCCAACCCGCTTGGCTGCAGCCGCACCGGCATCAGTGGCAGCCTTGACTGCGCCCACGTCGCCCCGGACCATGACCGTAACCAGACCGGACCCGATCTTTTCGTAACCGATTAATGCTACGTTTGCCGCCTTTACCATGGCGTCCGCCGCTTCGATGGCCGGGACCAGTCCCCGCGTCTCCACCATGCCCAACGCTTCTCCAGTCATCAACAATTCAACCTCCTTAAATATTTATTGGGTTGTTTGATTTATGGTAAACCCCCTTCCCGGAGGTTTCCAGAGCTGGCGGGAAATTCCTGCCGGGAAGGGTTTTTTACCCATCGTTATTCAACAGTGATACCTTGCCGGCGCAGGTAAGCCTGGCCAATGGCATCAGCAGCCAGGATGGCATCATAAACCATGTCCGGCGTGACCGGGAAGGGCATATTGTGAATCATCATCCCCGGTTCACACACTTTGCTGGCCACTCTCCGGATTTTCTCCGGTGAAGGTTCTTTCACCCCCAGCTGTGCGAGCGTAATGGGAAGACCCACGCGGATACAGAAATCAAGCACTTCCTCCATCTCTTCCCTCGGGTGATCCTCCAGCACCAGGTGGGCCAGGGTCCCAAATGACACCTTTTCTCCGTGGTACGCGTGGTGTGTCTCTTCCAGCACCGTCAGGCCATCGTGAATGGCATGAGCAGCGGCCAGACCGGAGCTCTCAAAACCAATCCCCGAAAGTAAAGTATTGGCTTCAACTATTTTTTCCACCGCCGGAGTCACTACCCCGCGCTCGACAGCCAGCCTGGCCTGCTCCCCATACTCGATTAGAATTTCATAGCACAGCCGTGCCAGCCGCAGGGCAGCAGTGGTGGTCCGGCCGCCAGGTATATTCCGGGCAGATGCCTGTGCACAGGAGGCTGCTTCAAACCAGGTTGCCAGCGCATCACCCATCCCCGCTACCAGGAAACGTACCGGTGCCCTGGCAATAATTGAAGTATCTACCAGCACAAGGTTGGGGTTTTGCGGTAGTATGAAATAGCGGTCGAAAACTCCCTCTTCGGTATAAATTACAGATAAAGCGCTGCATGGAGCATCGGTAGCTGCAATGGTTGGCACAATTACAACCGGCACCTTCATCAGAGCGGCAACGGCTTTACCGGCATCGATAGCCTTGCCGCCACCCACCGCCATCACCACGTCACATCCTGCAGAAACAGCCGCCGCTTTCAACCGGTCAATCTCGGAATCGCAACACTCGCCACGGAACGTCTCAAATACGCAAGCAACACCCTTTTCCCCGCAACTTTTTTCAATGCTTTCCCTGGTCTGGGCCAAAGCAGTTTTGCCGCCGGTCACAAAGACCTTTTTGCCCAGCCTGCTCACATGCTCACCGATTTCCGCCAGTGCACCCGCTCCCTGGACATACCTGCTGGGAGCGATCATTACCTTAACCTGGCTCACAAGCAACCCTCCTGTGTTACATTTGCGAATATTTGTTATGTAAAAACACTTCCAAGCATCATAAATTATCATCAGCTTTCAGTCTAAATATTCGAGGCCTCCCCCCACCCGGCCTGTGGACAATCATGACTGCACCTAGCACTATATTGTGCTCGCACAGCGATTACAAAAAAATATCGTTCACCCTGGAAGGTGAACGATCTGGACAAAACCGTTTTTTTGTATTTTTTTGAAAAAAGTCTATATCTCAATGATCTTTCTTTATCTTAATGTTTACCGCGCGGGTGCCACCGGCTGCTAAACCGCTGCCACCTGGCGCGCAGGCCGCTTGAAAAACGGTGAACGGGAGGGCCAAAGAAACCCTTACCTGCCCGCCCGATTCCCCTGCCCGCCAGGCTTAACCCGCGCCCCACCTGGACCACGGGCCAGACGATCAGGAAAAAAAGGACGCGGAAGGGGAAAGTAAATATACGCCAGAGGGCCAGCGCTCCTGCGACCATTATCTGGATCGTACGGTATAAGAAAAATATAGTCCGGTAAATCAAACGACGGGCTGAAAGGCTAAAAAAGATCAGGTATATCCCTGCCCCCAGGGCCAGTCCCAGCAAAACATAAAAGCGCACTTCACCGTTATTGCCCACCAGTAAGAGGGCAAACACCAGCACCAGCAGGAACATCCAGAAAAGCAAATCACCGACAAAAGTACCGGTCTTCCGGAGGCGGAGCATTTCCCGCAAAACCCGGTAAAGATCGTAGGCAAAGCCGGACATTAAACCGATCAACAGGGTTAAAAGGAAGGCGTTTAATTGTTCCGCCAGAGTCATGGGAATCACCACCTTGGCCAGTAAAAAAAGCGCTGCCCGCGCTTATGTTCCTTACTTTAACAGCCGTTTCAACACGTTTTTTCCTTTGACCCGCCCCCTGCCTTTGTCTTCCTGGAATAAGAAGCTGGCGAAGAACCCCTCGGCGGTCAAGTTGCCTTTTTGAAGGTCCAGCTGGGTGATATGCAAACCTTCGCCCTTCAAGGTCAAAAACCCCATGGTGGTGTCCAGGGTGATCTCGTTATCGTCAAAGCTCTCCACGTGCCGCACGCCTTCAACCAGCAGGTACTTGCGGTCGGTCAAAATTACTTTATGCTTACCTTCCATGTACCTCACCCCCGGACTGCTCACTTTCATATCTATGCACCCCGGCGGGTTTTATGCAAAAAAAAAGGTGGCGAGCACCACCTGCTTACTGCCATAACTTTCTAATTTCAATGTCCTTGAAGTAAAAGCGGACGATATCCTCCGGAGAACGTCCCTGCTGGGCCATTAACCTGGCCCCCCACTGACACATGCCCACACCGTGTCCGTATCCTTTCCCGGTCAGGACCAGGGCATTGTCCTCTACCCGGGCACTGGTAAGGAGCATGGAGCGTACCCACTCGCTCCCCAGGGCCAGACGGAGTGCCGGGCCACTCACGGTTGCCTTTCCAATCTGCAACTGCTCGGCCCGGCCTGAGGGGCCGCGGCGCACTATGCGCACCGATGTAATTGGCCCCGGATCCTGTCCGGCAATCTTGATTACTGCCGCCCGGACCTGTTCCAGGGGAATGCGCCTCTCCCAGTGCCTGTTTTCTGGTGTGGTAATGGATAGACAGTTATCCCGCGCGCCTGCTCGCACATAGGGCGTGGGAGTTTTGGTGTAGGCCAACCCCTCGGCCGCAGAGGCGGTCACACCACCGTCGCAGGCGTTGAACCAGGCCTTGATATAGTCCCCCCTGTACATGGCCACCTCCCCCCGGGTGCGGGCCACGGCCTGCCGTACGTTATCGTTAATGCGGGAGGGATCGTAGGCCTGAAACTCCTGGACACTGGTAGAGGCATCGGTGCCGTGGAGTTTCTTTACCCGTCCGGCCTTGATGTTTTCCATGGTAAAGGTGCGGGCCAAAATGGCCTGGGCTGCCAGGGCATTGACCGGCCAGGTCGGTTCCATTTCCGCCGCCACTACGCCGGCCACATAGTCTTCCAGTTTTATGTTTTTCCTTTCACCGGTTTCGTTCACATAGAGGCTGATGGTAGGCTCCCGGCCGGGAGCAGGGGGTGCCGGTTTGCGGGGTGCCGCCCTGGTGCAACCGGCAATTAAAAGACCGATCAAGGTGGTGACAATAACTGCGCGGGTGAACACAGGCTTCAACATCTTTTCTCCCCCTCCGTAGCGAAAAAGGCATTGCTGGCATTTGCCCTTTATTTTTTGCCCGGAGGGGTAAAATTATGCCCACGCCGGCAGTACCTGTCACACCTCCTTACTTTTTAAATTCCGTACGGCCGGCCGGTACGGTAACACGAAAACTCTTGCCTGTTGATGGCGGGGTACCGTCGTTGTTACGCGTTTAAAAAATGGCTCTTTAAAAGCAGCCTCACGCATTCCTGGACCAGGCGTCCTCGCCTTTTGTGGAATACCCGCACCACCAACCATCTCCCCTTTTGCCGGCCCCTTAAACCGTCAAGGCCCCCTCACCCCCATGCCCATTCGCCATCGCCACCCCCGGTTGGGCCCCCGGCACAAAACCTCAAAACCCGGGTACAGCGCCCTCCCCCCCGAACACACACACTTTCCGGCAATAGACTCCCCTCTAACTTTTCCATGGATTCCGATATGTCTGTTCAAACACATGCGGACCACCTCCGATGCTATTTATTGTTAATGTTACCATAAATACACATCGGAAGTCGATGGCGATTTCAGGCTAAAAAGGAATAAAATAGGGCCTGTCCCTTCATTTAGCTCGTGCATCCGCCATCTTTTGCGTAGAAAATAAATAGAGGCCCAGTTTTCAGGCCTCTTTCTGCTTTTACTTTTATGTAGCAGCTGAAACTGCATCCCGCAGGGCTTTACCGGCTTTGAATACGGGGACACGGGCAGCTGCAATCTCGATTTCTTCCCCTGTTTGTGGATTGCGGCCCTTGCGGGCGGCCCGTTCACGAATTTCGAAGGTACCAAAACCTACCAGCTGAACCTTATCCCCCCGGGCCAGAGCTTCCTCAATGGCGGCCAGCACGGCACTCACAGCCTTTTCGGCATCCTTTTTAGTCAGCTCTGTTTTCTCTGCTACCTGGGAAATGAGCTCTGCTTTGTTCATAAATACCCCCCTCAGAAGGTTTAGACATAGTCTGACTTATTATTCGCTAAATCTCCCGGGTTTCCTCCCGGCATGAAAATTATTCCGCTTTTTTTCTATCTGTTCCACCTTCTTTGCCTCCTCCCACCAGGCGTCGAGCTGGTCCAGGGTAAAGCTGGTCAGGTCCCGGCCGCATTGTCGCGCCCGTTCCTCTATATGCTGGAAGCGGCGTCGAAAACGGTTGATGGCACCGTAAAGGGCCACCTCGGCTTCCACACCCAGCAGGCGGGAGAGGTTAACCACCGCAAAAAGCAGATCTCCCAGTTCCCTTTCCAGCTCCGCCCTCCGACCCTCGGAAAGGGCCTGCCTTACTTCCTGCAACTCCTCGAAAACCTTGTCCAGGGCACCCCGGTAATCGGGCCAGTCAAAACCAGCCCTGGCCGCGCGGGCTTGAACGGAGCTGGCCTGTAACAGAGCCGGCAGGGAGCGGGGAACCTCCTTTAAAAGCGAGGCTGGCCTTTCCTTACCTTCCTCTTGCGCTTTAATCTGGTCCCAGTTGGCAAGGACTTCCGCGCTATTCCGCACCGAAACATCTCCAAAGACATGGGGATGCCGGCGTAGCATTTTAGCGGTAATTCCCCTTACCACATCGTTTATGTCGAAAAAATCCTTTTCCCTGGCCAGCTGGCTGTGAAAAACTATTTGTAACAATAAGTCTCCCAATTCCTCACAAAGTTTATACATGTCTTCCTGGTCAATAGCTTCCAGCACTTCGTAGGCCTCTTCCAGCAAGAAGGGACGCAGGCTGCGGTGAGTCTGTTCCCGGTCCCAGGGACAGCCCTGCCCGCCCCGCAAGGTGGCCATCACCTCAACCAGGGAGTCCAGTGGATAATGGCATTTCCCGGCTACCCCGGGGCAGGGGGGAAGGTACAGGCTGGTGAGGTGATCAAACCAGTCCAACCGGTCCAGCTCATACAGGGGGTGTTCCTCAATCCGCTCAAGATCAGGAACCCCTGCAGCCCGGATCACCGTCACCGGGTGGGCGGCGGGATAGTACTCCATAAGGGTTAATTTTACGTCCGAAGCCACCAGGCGGCTGTAGACCTGGAAGATGATGTTGGCTACCCCCGGTACCGGTTCCTGCCGGTCAAGGCGCAAACCATCCACCAGGTGTAAACCATTGCCCGGATCCAGCCCCAGGGCGCTGCAAATCACATCCACAAAACTCATGGCCGGAAGCACGTCCACCTTCAAGCCCCGCCGGGACCCTTCTTGCAAAACAATGCCCACGGCCTCTTCCGCCATCAGGGGATGGCCGGGTACGGCAAAAACCAGCGGCTCCCCGGACGCTTCGCCGAGCAGGGTTTCGGCCATGCGCCGGTAGACGTCCTGAAAATCCCGGCCGGTTTCGTAGAGGTAATCAAAGGTTTCAAAGGAGATGCCTTTTTCTTTAAGCCAGGGAACTACCGGATGCCGCTCGGTGCGCAAAAATAAACGCTTCGCCTTGCACAACACCTCCCATACGGACAGGGGCAGGTGACCGGGATTACCCGGCCCCAATCCAACCACGGTAATTTGTGCACCCATAATAAAACCCGCTGAAACGGGCCTTTCACCCCCAATGTTTATATCGTCGGCACGGCAAAAATAATTATACATCAAGACGTTAATTAGATCCAATTGAATGCTGAAAAAGAAATGTGTCGAGCGATAAGTACCCAACAAAAAAGTGGCCGGCAGGCCACCTTTTACTGTTCCATTTGTTTTGCCAGGAAGCCGGCTGCCGTTTCGGCCAGCTTCAACTCCAGTTCGCCCATTTTTACATCCGGCTCCTTGGAGGCCAGGATCACCGCTCCAATGGGATCGCCTTCGGCAATGATGGGGGCAATAACTTCCGCCGAATACTTGCATTCCCCTTCTTCCGCAGTCAGGCATTCCTTGCAGTAGGGGTCTTCCCCGGGATTGTTGATAATCACTGCCTTGCGTTCTTCCATCACCTTTTCCACGGCTGCACCAATGGGTTTATTCAGGTATTCCTTCTTGGGTGCTCCGGCAACGGCAATAATAGTATCCCGGTCGGCAATGCAGGCAATGTGCCCCAGGGCTTCATGCAGCGAATCGGCATATTCTTTGGCAAAGTCCCCCAACTCGCCAATGGGCGAGTATTTCTTTAAGATTACCTCACCTTCCCTGTCTACAAAGATTTCCAGAGGGTCCCCTTCACGGATGCGAAGCGTCCTTCTGATTTCCTTGGGAATTACCACTCTTCCTAGATCATCAATGCGGCGAACAATACCCGTTGCTTTCATGGTCACCCTTCCCTCCCTTTGTTGCAATCTGGCGCGATTCAACTTTCCAGTGATAGTATATAACAGGAGGGAGAGACTTATTCATTTTTTTCCAATGTAAAACAAATATTTTTCATTTTTGTGGACAAAGGCTTTTTTTTCCGTTTTTACTGGACAAATCTCTTTCCTTGTCCACTGGCGGCGGGAGTACGCCATATTATTAAAAAAATAATAGAATGACGATCAGGATTATCGCCGCCAGGGAAAGGGCCAGGTAATCCTCCAGCCTTTCCGTAACAAACACGGAAAAAAATTCTTCCTCATCCTCCGGGGAACGTTCGTTTTTATCCGGATAAAGCAACAGCTCTCCACCCCTTTTTATTTTTCAGGGTTCCCGCGGTACAAACAGGATCACCACAATCAGGGCCAGCAGGGCCTTGAGGAAGGCGGCCACTGTGCCCACCAAAAGCGGCTTGCTCCCCGCCCGGCGCAATTCGGCCAGAGATATCCGCATCCCCTGGCCGGCTAGGCCGATGGCAAAAAACCAGCTGTACAGGTGCCGGATGATGGTGAGTTCCCTGGAAGGAGGCGACGTGGACCCCAAAAAGCCAAAGGAAGTGAGAAAAACCATGGTCAAGAAACCCAGCACAAAAACGGGAAATTTACTCCATAGACCGGTATTAATGTTGACTTCATCCTCCGCCGTGAAGTAGCGGCTGGCATACAAGGCCAGGAAAAGCACCACGAAGGGCAGGAAAATTACCCGCGTCAGGTTGTAAATCTCCCCGGTTTTCAGGCTTACCGAAGGATGGGTAACGGTACCGGGGTCAAAGGTGAGGCATACCGCCAGAACCTGACCGGAATTCATGATGCCCGTGCCGGCCCATACGCCAAACTGGTGGGGGCTCAAACCCGCCAGCGTACCCACCACCGGAAAGACAAACAGGCTTATCAGGCCAAAGAAAAGAATGGTGGCAATGGAGTACACCACGTCGGTGTTCCTGGCCCGCACCGCCGGGGCGGTGGCCAGGATGGCCGAAACACCGCACACCGCCGTGCCTGCCGCCAGGGTGGCTGCACCGGCCGGGTCCATACCCACTCTGTTACCCAGCCAGACGGTAAACAACAGCATAAAGACGATAAAGCAGACAATGATGATTACTGCCGTGCTGCCCAGTGCAGCCAGATCCATGACGCTGTAAAGCGAACCCAGCAAAATAACGCCTATTTTAATGAACAGGCTGGAAGTTCGGATACCTGCCTCCGCCCAGCGGGGTATGCCTAAAAGATTCCCCACCAGCATACCCAGGATAATGGAGATAAGAATGTGGTTCAGATGAAGAATATCAATAAACACCCTCCTGGCCAGGGGGCTGCCGGCGAGAAGACTCTCCAACCCCGGCCACCAGGGCAATCCCAAATCGCCTCCGCCCCGGGCCAGTACGGCAATGGCCAGCATGAGCAAAATACCGGGGATAGTTTTGGCGAAAATAATAATCTTGCCCACGAAACCAGCCCTCCGGGGAGAAATGGCGAAAATTCATATAAACCTTTTTTAATTTTAGCAGAAGGGAGGAACAAATTAAAGCCCTGCCCGACAGGCGGGCAGGGCAGGCCGGGAGATACTGCTTTAAATCTTCGCCCAGTAATTCCCGAAGATGAGCACCGACAGGATGTAACCCAGGGGTACGTTTACGGCCACGCCCAGGGTAAAGGCGGCCAGGGGCTTCCAGCCGAAGGCGGTCAGCTCCCTGAACCGGGTGGTAAATCCGATGGAAAGGAAAGTAAAGACGAAGGTCCAGGTGCGCAAAGTCTTTATGGGTCCGATAACCTCGGGGGTGAGCACCTTTTTAAATTCCACCGGTGAAAACTGTATGGCCACAAAGGTCATGATCAGGGAAGCCAGGAAGAAGCCGATGACAAACTTGGGGAATCGCCACCATATTTCCATGACGTTTACCTTTTCACCCCGGTCGGTGGAGCAGCTGCGCTCCCAGACCGTACAGGCAATAATGGCCATGATCAGTGACCACAGGCCAACCCAGATGTCCCGTCCCACCACCTTCACCAGGGTAAAGGACCGGATGGCCGCTTCGTCCCCGATGGCCGCGGCCGCCGCAAAACCGGCCGCATCGGCAAACTCGGAAGTACCGATCCATGCCCCTGCGATGCCGGGCGGCATGCCCATTGCTTTGGCCGCAAGGGGCAGAACGATAATCATTATAATGGCCCAGATGACCACCAGGGAAATACCGATTGAGACGTGTTCCTTTTTGGCCTTCACCGCACCACCCAGGGCAATGCAGGCCGATACGCCGCAGATAGATCCGCCGGCGGCCAGGGTGGCACCGAAGCGCCTGTCCAGGCCGAACAGCCTGGTAGCGGCAAAGAAAATAGTCAGGAAAGTAGCCACCGCCACAATGGTGGCCTGCAGGAAGGCCACCGGGCCGGCCTGGATGATAAGGGTAAAGGGCAGCGTGGCACCAAGCAACACAATACCGGTCTTGACGTAAAATTCCGTACGGAAGGTGGTATCCAGCCATTTGGGTAGCTTGAAGGTGTTACTAACGATCATGCCCAGCAACAGGGCTAAAAGGGGCGGTTCCAGGTTATAGTCAATGGCCACCTTCCAGGAACCAACCACCAGAATAACCGTAGAAATCAGGAACAGAAGGGTAAATCCGACAATGTATTCCTTGACCTTATAACCCATGGCTACACTACTGATGGTAAAAAGAGCCACAAAGAGGAAATAAAGTCCGAAATACCAGGTCCATTCAACAGCGAAATGTTGGGAAACGGTGCTGAAATCCACCCAGGTGGGCGGCGCCACGGCAATGGGCTTGATGGAACTGCCGGCATAGAAGAAGATCAGGGCGGCCAGTACAACGCCCAGCCCCATCCAGATGGCCCAGTAGTCTTCTTTTTTCCAGAGCTCGGACCACCCGTGGGACTGCGGTACTGCAGGCATGCCCGCACCAGCTTTCATTCCGGCACTTTGTGCATGACCATTCATTTCTATTCCCTCCCCATAACGAAACTCCGCTTTCATGCTTGTGCTCACAATCCCTTAAATCTACACCCTTTTCCTCCTCCTGCTAAAACACCCCCACTTCTTATGCCTTTAATTAGTTAAGCTTATCTTAGTACACCATCGCCGGATGATCAATGACTGCAGGGCAGGATGAACTGAATGTTCAAACAAACGAAGCGTTTCATTCATAAAGATGAACTTTTTGGTTCATCAAAAAGAGCGATTCGTGCCGTTTGCCATAATGATCTTGGAAAGAGATACCACATCCCACACATGACCAGAAGATTCCCGTAGGAATTATACCAGCTCTGCCGTATTCTTATATTGTGCACTCTTATTGTTTAAGGAACGAAAAGTCAACCTGTTATGAGGGTAGAAGGTGACATCAGTGAATCAAAACCTGACCTGGTGGCCATGGACGGTATTGTTCATCACGATACTGCTGCCGGTTTTGCTGTTAATTTACACAGGTTACACCCTGCCGCAGCAGTTAAACCAGGTAGAGCTGGAATTTCAGCGCCAGATTGAGTACCAGGAAATAACATCCGGCATCTACCACCTGACCGGCGCTGTACAGGATTATATCTTTTACGGTAATGCCCAGGCACTGAATGATTTCCGCCACTACAGCGTGGAAACGGCAAAAAGAGAACTGCAACTCTATAACCTGGTGGAACAATCCAGAAAGCAGGACGTGGCGGAGCTGATGGCCCTGACCAGGGCCTATACCTCCTTTGTGGAAAGGGAAGTGATACCCCGCGGGGCATCCCACCGGGATACCAGCCGTGAACTTTTGCTGTGGCAGCACCGGGACCTCTGCCGGCAGCTGGCCTACCGGGCCGCCGCCCTGGCTGGGGACGGCGGGCAGAAAAATAAAGACCTGCTGGAACGTACCTTGGCTTTATTGCGTAAAGAAGGCCTGCTGATGTTTTTTCTTTCCCTCCTTTCCCTGGGAGCGGTATTGTGGACCGGCACGGCGCTCCGGCCCCTGGCGGCCTGGTATTCCTGCCTGCAGGACCTGGTGAGGGACTCTTCCAGGGCCGTGGTCTTTGTGGACCGGAAGGAAAGGCTACAGTATTTAAACCCGGCGGCGGAAAAACTTTTTAACCTTTCCCGGGAAACGGCGGCCGGTAAAAACCTGGGGGACATCCTGATCCTGTACCCCCACTGGCAGAAAGTGGTCCAGCCCATTTACCAGGCCCTTTTGCAGGGGGAAAAAACGGCGGACTGCCCGCTGAGCTATAACCGGGAAGGAGGCCGGCTGCTCTTGACTGTGGACTGCGCCCCGGTCTACCTTTTTGGCAGAACGGCCGGTGCCGTGCTCACCGCCCGGCAGGCGCCCGAACCGAAGGACGGCACCATTCTGCTGGACACCATTGAAAGGGAAAGAAAGCACCTGTCCATTGAAATTCACGACTGGATCGGCCGGTATCTGTCCAGCATCATCCATGGCCTGGACTACGTGCTGCGGGTGCACGGGGAAAAGCTGCCGGAAGAGGTGCAAAAGAACCTGTGCCTGCTGCGTACCCAGTGCCAGAATGCGGCCATCGACATGCGAAGCATCATGAACGACATTCACCCCTACCTGATCGAAAAGGTGGGACTGATCCCGGCCCTGGAATCCTATAGCGCCAATTTCGAACGCATCCATAACCGCAGAGTCTATATTTTCTACCGTCAGCGTTCATTGCGCCTGGGCCGGGACAGGGAAATATTCATTTACCGCATTATTCAGGAAGCCCTGACCAATGTGGCCAGGCATTCGGCGGCCACGGAGGTGGACATCCACTTCAACGAAACAGGCGATACCCTGCAGATAGAGATCCTGGACAACGGGGGAATGCGGGAAGAGGAGCCCGTACCCGGAAAAGGACTGTGGGGAATGAAGGAAAGAGCCAGGTTTATCGGCGGGGACCTGGCATACGGCTTTATGGATGGGGGATTCTGCGTAACCCTGACCGTACCACTTACTGAAGGGGGGAAAGGCAGTGAAGAAGATCGGGATCATGCTGGTGGAGGATCATAACGTTTTCCGCGAGGGCCTGAAAAGGCTGATTGATATGGAAGAAAACATGCAGGTGGTGGCCGAAGCCGATTCCTGCGCCGCGGCACTGCAGAACATGAGCCCGAACGTGGATATCGTCCTCCTGGACATCGGCCTCCCGGACGGTGACGGCCTGGACCTGTGCAGCGGCATGGCCCAATCCCACCCTCATGTAAAATTTGTGGCCCTAACTACCTATGACGACGTCACCTTCATCCGCAAGGCCATGGAGCGGGGCGTACACGGGTTTGTACCTAAATATGCCTTCTTTGATGAAATCCGCTCGGCCATCAATATGGTTTACAAGGGCGGCACATACCTTTATCCGGGGTTGCAGGCGGAACTGTTGTTAAAACCCGATAGCCCGGTGCTGACGGACCAGGAAACCAGCATTCTGCAGCTCATTGCCCGGGGCGAAGACCAGAAGGAAGTGGCCGCCAAACTCTATATCAGCCTGTCCACACTGCGGCGCCGCATCAGGGGCATCTGCACCAAGCTGGGGGTGGGGACCCTGGAAGAAGCCCTGGCCGCCGCCGCCCGCAGGGGACTGGTAAGGTGAGGATACTATGAAAAAAACCCTGACGGTAAACAACAGCGCCTGGCTGATGTTTATAATGCTCTTCTTCCTGACCATTATAACCATGCTCTTCGTTGTGGAATTCCGCTTTTTAAAAGGCATCATGAACGACTACGAGGAAACCATCCGCCAGGTGGCCGTCAATAAAACCAGCTTTTTTCTCAACAACCTGCGGGGAGTCACCGAAGGAGCCGCCCGAAAACTTAACGGCCGGCCCGACAGGAACGCCGCTTTAAAAGAGCTGCCCCTTTTCGATCACCGCATTACCGGCGCATACATTCTGGACGCCACAGGACGAGTGGTGGCTCGAACAGAGATACCCCCTGGAGACCTGCCGCTGGAAAAGTTCCGGTCACAGCCACCCCGGCAGGGGTCCCGGGTGCTGGGAGTGCATACCGGTGACGGCGCTCAAACGGTGGTAACCGTGGTCACTCCCCTGGGGAAGGAATGGCTGGCACTGGACTTCAGCATTATGGACTTTCAACAGGAGCTTTCCCAGGAATTCCTGGGCAACACCTGTAAGGTGGCCGTTTTTGCCAGTGGAAAGACTCCCCTGGTGTGGCCCTTTGAACGGGAATTGCTGGACCAGTTCAGCGGCCGGGAAGAAAAATTCTATGCCAACCAGTTAGCATATGACGTAAATTCCCTGACCGTAGGTGATCCTCCATGGCAGCTGTACTTTTTTTTGCGGGAAAATAACTTCGACACCTACCGCATCATTACCATCATGCTATTGCTATTTGCCCTCTACTGCTGCCTCTACCAGTTCCTGGTGGAACTGTGGGGGGTGAACAGCGCCCGGACCTATTTCGAAAACATCGATTTCAACATCTTTAACCATGTGCATGAGGGAGTAATTATTTCCAACAACGCCGGGCGGGTGCTCTTCGCCAACCAGGCAGCCCATGAAATATTCACGGCCAAAGGGCCGCTGAAAGGCGCGAAGTTAAAGGAAATCCTGGGACACATCGGGGATGCCCCTGACAAACAAAACAGGTATGGTACCCTGACCCTGAGAACGGCCGACCGTCTGCTGCAGGCCATCCATTCCCCCATTATTAAAAAGGGCAAGGTGCTGGGAGCACTGACGGTAATCGGTGCCGGCGGCAAGGAGGAGGAAACCTGCGGCCGGGTCCTGTCCCGCCTCATGGAAGCCCTGCCCCAGGGAGCGGTCTATGTGGACCGCAATCACAGGGTGGTCCAGGCCAACCTGATGGCCCGCTGTTACCTGGGCAACCTGGAGACGGGCATCAGCATAGATGCCGTGGACCCCGAGCTGGCCGGCTTCATTTACCGGAACATGGGTTCCCGGTCTGTGAAAAGGGTGCACCTGGACTCCCGCAACCTGGACGGGGAAGTGATTTTCGTCTACGACGACGAAGGGGTATACGCCGGGACGCTGGTGCTGCTGGAGTCCGGAACAGGGGGAAACCCCGGCCTCGAGCCCCTCCGTCCCCGGTAATAAGTAACAAAAAGGGGCTGCCCCCCTGAAATAAGTTAACAGCCCGGTACCTTTTTATTGGCTTATTAGGTCATCCCTGATAATGTTAATATGGTAATTATAGGAGATGAGAGGTTATGGTGAACTACCGGGTTACGGTGATACTGAAACTTTTGGAAAGAAACTGGCTGCCCGGGGAAGTCCCTCCCCTGGAGAAAATCCAGGGCGTGGACATGGTCCGGCCGGAAGACGTGCGCCAGCTGGGTGATTTTCTGAAGGAACGGCTGGAGCGGGTGGCTTCCATGATGGAGCTTTTGCAGGAGAGGGGCTTTTGCTGCCGGGGCACCCGGCGGGCCGTTGTCCTGGAAGGCAGCCAACTGGAGGCGTACCAGGTGAAGAACTTACTGCAGGAGCATGGATTCGCGCCCTGCGAGTATGAGATCAAACTGGAGTATACACGCCAGTGGGGGATAATGTAAACGCTTCGGACGACAGGAATTGCGGCAGAACCGTGGGAGTTCAAATGCGGGGCCGGAACAAGCCGCAGGCCGGGTTATCCGGGTGGCTGCAGGCCAGTACGGCCTGCAGCCCCTCCCGGCCGGCCATTTTCAAAATGTCCAGGGCATGGATTTCCGGCGGCACGCGCCTTTCCAGCATGCCGTATTTGGGAAGCCCGGCCATACAGCCCCAGCGCACTTCCTCTCGCCCTTGTATCCTGACCAGATAACGGCAGTCACTGCAGGTATGTACGGCCTTTTCCCTCATTTCCGGCAGCATGAGCCGGCGGCTCCACCAAAGTTTATTGCCTTCCATCATCCATCCCCACCCCCATCTGACCTGTTTCCGGCACTTTCATAAGAAAAGACGGTGCGGTACGGGGTGGTTCTGTATAGAACACCCCCGCCCGGGTAAGGGACACGGCCCGGAAAATGGCCTTTTCCCCGTACCGTTTCTTAATGGCATCGCAGGCCTGTTCCGCCCTTTGCCGCCTTTCCCTTTCGCCGAAGAGGGTCAGCTGTTCCGGCATGCGGGCCGTTAAACCGCTCAGGGTAAGCCCCACCAGGCGCACCGGCCAGTGCGGGGACCAGTGCTGTTCCAGCAAATCCGCCGCGACCCGGTAAATATCCCCGGCCAGGCTGGTGTGGAAAGGCAGGGTTTTCCGGCGGGACAGCCAGTTAAAGCGGGTGTCTTTGAGGGACAGCACCACCGTTCTGCCGGCACATCCTCCCGCCCGGGCCCGCCGGGCCACCCGGTCGGCCAGCTCCCATAGCACCACCTTGATCTCCTCGCCCCGGTAATCCCGGGGAAGGGTGATTTGCTGCCCGATGCTTTTCACCTGCTTCAAACTGCCGGGATCCACCGGGCTGTGGTCGATACCCCGGGCGCAGAACCACAGGGCTTCTCCGTAGACCCCAAATCGCCTTTTAAGGACATCCACCGGGAAGTTGGCCAGGTCGCCAATGGTATGGATGTTCAACTTTCTCAGGTGCTCTTCGTAACGGGGGCCCACGCCGAAAAGTTCCCGCACCGGCAGGGGCCACAGGCGCCGGGGTACATCCTCGAAAGTGAGCTGGGTGAGGCCGTCGGGTTTTTGCAGTTCCGCCGCCATTTTGGCCAGGAGCTTGTTGGGGCCAATCCCCACGCTGCAGGTGATGCCCACTTCCTGGCGAATGCGTGCTTTCAGCCGGCGGGCAATTTCCACCGGGGAACCCAGGAGCTTCCGGCAGCCGGTAACGTCCAAAAAGGCTTCGTCAATGGAAAAAGGCTCCACCAGGGGGGTGAAGTCGTGCAGGATGCGCAGGATACGGGCGGAAAAGCGAACGTAGAGGTCGTGCTGCGGCTTGATGAAGATTCCTTCGGGGCAGACCAGGCGGGCCTCGGCCACCGTCAGGCCGGTCTTCACCCCTTTGGCCCTGGCCTCGTAGCTGGCGGCCAGGACAATGCCGTGGCGCCTGGCCGGATCCCCGGCGACGATCACCGGCTTGCCCCGCAAGCCCGGATCCAGGGCCTGATGGACGCTGGCAAAAAAGGCGTTCATGTCAACCAGCAAAATGGCCCGGGACATAATAAAACCTCCTGCCCTGAACAAGTGTTCTGATCTCATTTTATCCAGAACAATTGTTCTCTGGCAAGAGGTAAATATTTCCTGGGCAACCGCTGTCCAGGGACCTTCGTACCGGCTACCCCACCAGGGAAAACCGCTGCAATAAAGGGAAGGGATCGACCAGGTGTTTTTTCAACCAACCGGATGCCTCCCCCAACCCGAAAGCCAGGCCCATTAATTCGGTAAAGTAAAACACGGGGATGCCCTCTTGAGCCGGGCGGCGCATCTCCAGGTTGTTCTGGCACAACGGACAGGCGCTAACCAGGGCGTCGGCCCCGGCTTCCCGGGCGGCGGACAAAAGCCGGGCAACCAGCTGCTCCACCACCTCCGGCCGGGTCAGGGAAAGCCCGGCCCCGCAACAGGTGGTTTTATAACACCAGGGAACCGGCTCCGCCCCCAGGGCGGCAACCAGCTCATCCAGGGAGGTGGGGTCTTCGGCCCGGTCAAAGGGGCGCACTTCGGGCGGTCGGACTAAAAGGCACCCATAATAGCAGGCCAGCTTTAGACCAGTCAGGGACTGCCGTACCGTTTGGGCAACCCTTTCCATGCCCACCTGTACCCTGACCACTTCCAGAAAGGAATAAATCTGGATCTCACCGGTGTAGGAAAAGCCCGCCAGCATTTCTCCCCGCGCCCTTTCCCCGGGGTCATGCCTCATCTGGTGGTCGGCTTTGGACAGGCGGGTGTAACAGGCCGAGCAGGGCACCACCAGGTCCCGACCCTGCTGCTGGGCCAGGGCGATATTGTGGGCCGCCAGTCCCAAAGTCAGGTCTTTGTTCACCGCGTGGGCCGAAGAGGAGCCGCAGCAGGTCCAGCCGGGCAGCTCCACCAGCTCCAGCCCCAGAGCCCCGGCCACCGCCCGGGTGGAAAGGTTGTATTCCACCCCGGTGGCCTCCAGGGAGCAGCCAGGATAGTAGCTGTATTGCATGATGATGCACCTCTTCCAGAAAACGATCAAAAACGCTTGTCGCCAGAGAGGCACGGCGTTGCCCCTGTTTACCCCTGCCCGCCGGCCCGCTCAAAGATCTGGCGCACCGCCGGGTCTTTTTTGAGGCGCGGTAACAGGGGCAGCTTACCCCGCCGGAAGAGCTGCCAGCCCAGCTTCATATCCGCAAAAAGATTGCCGGTTTTTAACTTGTACTTGAGCATCAACATGGTTTCGTGAATCCGGCCGGTAGCCCTGATTTCATTGAGAAACAGATTATGAAACATTGGGCCGGTCTCACCGGCAGGGGTAATGCCACGCTCAACGGCCATTTGTTTTAATGTGTCCATTACCTCTGCGATGCGAATGCCGTTGGGACAGCGCAGGCCGCAGGTTTCACAGGACGTACAAAGCCAGATGGTCCTGCTCCTAAACACCGCGTCCCTGGCCCCGTACTGAATCAGGCGCATAATTTCATTGGGCGTATAATCACCTTCCTGGGTGGGGTAACAGCCGGAGGCGCATTTCTGGCACTGAAAGCAGAGCTCCAGGGGCTGACCGCTTAAGCGAGCCACCTCTTCCCGGAACGCCACATCCACTGTTATTGCCCCTGCCGGAAGGTGGAGAGTGGCCGTGGCCATGAAAACTCACCTCACATCACTGCCGACTGCGGGATTTAGAGACTGCTGCATTACCGGGGCTCCAGTTCGTGCTCCTTGTAGGTGGTCAAGGGAGGCGGTTCGTCAACACTGGCACCGGGCACATAGTCAAAGAGCTGCTGCAGTTGTTGCCCGATGGTGCGGAAAAGAAGGGTCAGGGGTATCTTGCTGGGACAGCCGCTTTCACATTGGCCGCAGCCCACGCAGCTGACACCCATGTGATGCATGCGCGTCAGGTGATACAGCAGCGTGTCGGTGGGCAGCTCCAGCGCACCCCGGGCCGCCGCCCAGTGCAGGTACCTGGACGGCTCGTGTTCAAACAGGTTGCTGTCAAAAACACACTCCCGGCAGACACAAATGGGACAAACCTCCCGGCAGTTATGACAGCCAAGGCAGGGGGCCAGTTCATCCAGCAGCCGGTTGACGTCCGCAACCCGTGAAGCAAAATCCCGGCACATTTCTTTTGCCAGTTCGCGGCGCTGTGTTTGCAGGGATTCGATGAGGGATTGCCTGGCCGCCGGCAATTCGTGCGGAACTAAAATGCCGCCGTCAAAGAGAGCGTCCAGGTTAACCCGTTCATCGTCGCAGGCAATGTAGAGTTCCCGGCTGACATCACAGCCCGCCCAGTGCAGAGACAAATGAGCACCGGAAGGAGATACGGCATCGCAAATGGTGCAGGCCGTTCTGATTTTCGTCCCGTTCAAGGCCGCCTTGCCGGAGCCCGCCGCCTGGGCCAGCCAGGCGTCGGTATCAAAGCCTGCCCCCGTCAGGTGGTAATAATCGGCCGGTTCAAAGGTGCCCAGGCAGTCCGTACCGATGATCAGCACCTGCTCCAGGGTGATCTGCTGGAATTTGGCCATTTCCACCAGCGCCCGGATTTCACAGGGACGCAAAACCGCCCCCACTTTCACCCCGGGATCCCGGGAAGTCAGCCTGCTTACGGCCCGGGCAGCATTGATAATGGCCACGGGGGCAAAGGGGTTCGCGCCGGACAGCCCATCCCCGGACACGGCCAGGGCGGGCACCACCATGCGCCGGGAAGGCACTTCCCTGGGAACGATCAGGGCATCCACCACCTGCCGGTCCAGCAGGGCCTGGAAAAAGTTTGCCGCGGCCTGCCGGGGGGAACCGGATTCAACCTTAAGTAAAGCCGTTTTCATAATCCATCACCTTTTTACAAGCAACCCATTACCCCTTCAAATATCCCAACGGCGGCGCAGGGGGTTGGGCCCCAGTTTTTTCAACTCGTTAACCATTTCCTGGACTGTTTCGGCAAACCGCTTGCCCTCGGAAGCGCTGATGAAACGGAACCACACCCGTTCTTCTCCGATGCCGAACTGCTTGAGGATGGCCCGCAGGGCCGCAAGACGGCGCCGGGCCTTATAATTGCCACTACCATAGTGGCAATCTCCCGGGTGTCACCCGCCCACCAGCACGCCGTCGGCCCCGTCCATCAGGGGGCGCAGGATATAGAGGGGATCCACAGAACCGGTGCACATAACCCTTACCAGACGTATGTTGGGCGGGTACTGGATGCGCGAGGTCCCGGCCAGGTCCGCCCCTGCGTAGGAACACCAGTTGCACACCAGACCGACAATTTTGGGCTCGAAGGAAGCCACCACTTTCAGGTCGGGTTCCCGCCGTTCTTGCGAAACCGGGTCTGCTAACGGCGGTTGCGAAAGCATCACGCTCATGGGAAAACCTCCTCACTTGAATACTTAACGGTGCACGGACTTGGTGCGCCGGTCTTTTGGCCAACGGCCTTCGGAAAACCAATTCTCGTGCGTTGTTACACCGCTTCCAGGGCCGCGCTGACCATGGCCAGCAACTGTCCCTTTTCATAACCCTTCTGCTGGGAAGCGCCGTTGGGACATGCGGCCACACAGGCCCCGCACCCCTGGCACAGGGCTTCGTTCACATCGGCCACCCGTCGCAAAGGGTCTATGCTCCGGGCCTGGTAGTCACACACCTTAACGCACATGCCGCAGCCCACGCAGAGTTCCTCCTCCACCGTGGCGGTAATGGCCACGTTGGCCAGGCGGTCCCTGGCCAGCAGCGTCACCGCCCGCATGGCCGCTGCATTGGCCTGGGTGATGCTTTCCCCCACCAGCTTGGGCGAGTGGGCCAGGCCGCACAGGTACAACCCTTCCGCCGC
>NZ_RBWE01000001.1:2711736-2714362 GCF_003627965.1 Desulfofundulus salinus
CGGGGATCCGAGCCCTGCAGGGTGTAGTAGAGGTGCCTGGCGTTCCCGCCCAGCTCAGCTTCCTTTTCCACCAGGCTAACTTGAAAGCCCTGTTCTGCCAGGGAGAGGGCTGCCGTCATGCCCGCCACTCCCCCGCCTACCACCAGGGCGCCCTTATTGATCTCGGTGTAGGTCTGGGCAATGGGGGTGAGCAGGCGCGCCCGGGCCACGGCCATGCGCACCAGGTCCCTGGCCTTTTCCGTGGCCTCCTGCGGCCGGTTCCGGTGCACCCAGGAGGAGTGCTCCCGGATGTTCACATGCTCGTACAGGTAGGGGTTCAGCCCCGCTTCCCTCAAAACGTTCTGGAACAGCGGCGCGTGGGTCCGCGGCGTGCACGACGCCACCACTACCCGGTTGAGCTTGCGGTTAACAATGGTTCTGCGGATCTTCTCCAGGCTGTCCTGAGCGCAGGCAAAGAGAAACTCCTGGGCGTGCACCACCCACGGCAGGTGTTTGGCGTACTCCACCACCTCGGGCACCCGCACCACGCTGCCGATGTTGATGCCGCAGTGGCAGACAAACACCCCCACCCGGGGCGGCTCTTTATGTACCGGCCTTTCCGGGGGGTACTCCTTGACCCGGGTTTCACTGCCCCGGGCGGCGCTCAACAACCGGGAGACGCAGCCCGCCGCCGCGCTGGCCTCGGTCACCGTTTCGGGGATGTCCTTGGGGCCGGCAAAGGCGCCGCCGGCAAAGATCCCCAGCCTGGAGGTAGCCACCGGGTTGAACGGATCGTTCCGGCAAAAACCGAACCGGTTCAGCTCCACCCCCAGGGCGGCGGCCAGTTCCCGGGTTCCCCGGGCGGGGCGCATGCCCACCGACAGCACCACCATGTCGAACTCTTCCTCCCGGAAAATGCCTTCCGGGGTGCGGTAGCGCAGCAGCAGGTTCCTGGTGCCGGGCACTTCCTTCACTTCGGATACCACACAGCGGACGTAGCGTACACCCAGCTCGTCTTTCGCCCGCCGGTAGTACTGTTCAAAGCCCTTGCCGTAGGCCCGCATATCCATGTAAAAGATGGTTGTTTCCAGCCCGGGGGTGTGTTCCCTGGCGACGATGGCCTCCTTGGTTGCGTACATGCAGCACACCGCCGAGCAGTAATCGATCCCGGAGCGGGGCTCCCGGGAGCCAACGCACTGCAGCCAGGCGATGCGCCGGGGCTCTTTGCCGTCGGAAGGCCGCACCAGATGGCCTTCATATGGCCCCGAAGCGCTCAAGATCCGCTCAAACTGCAGGCTGGTAACCACGTTGGGGAAGCGCCCGTAACCGAGCTCCGGCCGGGCAACCGCATCGAACAGCTCAAAGCCGGGGGAAAGGATCACCGCCCCCGCCCGGATCTGGAATTCTTCCCCGCGCATATGGTGGTCAATGGCCTTGCGGGCGCATTTCTCCACGCATGCGCCGCACTGCAGGCAGGCGTCGGGATCCACCACATAGGCGTTGGGAAAAGCCTGGGCATAGGGTTTGTAGATGGCCTTGCGCACACCCAGGCCCTGGTTGAAGTCGTCGGCCGCTTCCTGGGGGCAGACCTGCTCACAGCGGCCGCAGCTGACGCAGCGGGTTAAATCCACAAAGCGGGGGTGCTTGTGGACGGTAACGGTAAAGTCGCCCGGCTCACCGCTTACCCCGGTAACCTCGGCCAGGGTGAGCACTTCGATGTTGTGATGTCCCCCAAGGTCGGCCACTTTGGGGGAAAGGATGCACATGGAACAGTCGTTGGTGGGGAAGGTTTTATCCAGCATGGACATGTGGCCGGCAATGGCGGGGCCCCGCTCCACCACGTAGACTTTAAACCCCGCCTCGGCCAGGTCCAGGGCCGACTGCATCCCGCTGATGCCGGCGCCCACAACCACCACGGAGCCTCTTGGCTGGCTGTTTGTTGCCACGGTAGCTGCCTCCTTGTTAAAAAGCATCGCCTTAAACCTGAGTTATCCCCACTTTCCAACCCAGCCTGTTTTGGCTCTCGCTCGCTCCGGTGACCCAGCACTCACCGGACTTATGTACCTGCCCAGGGATTGAAACCGCATATTAGGTAGCAATCATCCTACCAAAGAACTCTGGTTACAGTGAGTGCTGGGTCAAGTCGCTCGCTTCCGAGCCAAAACAGGCTAAAAAACGATAGTTCAGACCTTAAACGTAAGTTGTTAGTCAACCCGCTTCAGGGGTACTTTAGACAGATACGTCATTATTCCCCTCACTTAGTGCTCCGCGCCTAACAAACCTACACCGCTTCCAGGGCCGCCTCCAGCATGGCCAGGAGCTGGGCCTTTTCAAACCCCTTTTGCTGGGAAGCGCCGTTGGGACATGCGGCCACGCAGGCCCCACACCCCTGGCACAGGGCTTCGTTCACATCGGCCACCCGCCGCAAAGGGTCTATGCTCCGGGCCTGGTAGTCGCACACCTGCACGCAAACCCCGCAGGCCACGCAGCGCCGCGGGTTGACGGTGGCGGTGATGGCCACGTTGGCCAGGCGGTCCCTGGCCAGCAGCGTCACCGCCCGCATGGCCGCCGCATTGGCCTGGGTGATGCTTTCCCCCACCAGCTTGGGCGAGTGGGCCAGGCCGCACAGGTACAACCCTTCCGCCGC
>NZ_RBWE01000001.1:2714462-2840732 GCF_003627965.1 Desulfofundulus salinus
GCATTGGCCTGGGTGATGCTTTCCCCCACCAGCTTGGGCGAGTGGGCCAGGCCGCACAGGTACAACCCTTCCGCCGCAAAGTCCACCGGCCGCAGCTTCATGTGCGCTTCCAAAAAGAACCCGTCGCTGTTCAAAGGCACCTTGAACAGCTGGCTCAGCCTGCCATTGTCCTCCCCGGGCACCACACCCGTGCTCAACACCAGCACGTCCGGGCTGATGGCCAGCTCCGCCCCCAGAATGTGGTCGGTTACCTTCACCACTAAACCTTCGCCCGCCGCTTCTACTTCCGGCTTTTTCCTCAGGTCATAGCGGATGAAGACGACCCCTTTTTGCCGCGCCTGCGTATAATATTGCTCGTTTAACCCGTATACCCGGATGTCCCGGTAGAGAATGTAGATGTTTGCTTTTGGGTTCAGCTCTTTCAGCTTCAGGGCGTTCTTGAGGGCATGGCTGCAGCAGATCCGGCTGCAGTAGGGGTGATCGTCGTCCCGGGAGCCCACGCACTGGACCATGACCACCGTGTTGAGGCCCTGCACTTCCCCCCGGTGGATGCGTTCTTCCAGGTCCCGCTGGGTCATCACCCGGGGATGCTGCCCTAAAAGGTATTCCTGCGGCCGGACTTCCCTGGCCCCCGTTGCCAGAACCACCGCCCCGTGGCTTATTTCCAGTTCCTTTTCCGGCGTTTTGATGCGGCTGTGGTAGTTCCCCGGGTAGCCCCCGGCTTCCACCACCTGGCTCCCGGTAAACACCTGGATCAACGGGTGGTTGAGTACTTTATCAATGAGTTCGTTCAAGTATTGCCGGGGATCCGAGCCCTGCAGGGTGTAGTAGAGGTGCCTGGCGTTCCCGCCCAGCTCAGCTTCCTTTTCCACCAGGCTCGGGGATCCGAGCCCTGCAGGGTGTAGTAGAGGTGCCTGGCGTTCCCGCCCAGCTCAGCTTCCTTTTCCACCAGGCTTACTTGAAAGCCCTGTTCTGCCAGGGAGAGGGCCGCCGTCATGCCCGCCACTCCCCCGCCCACCACCAGGGCACCCTTGTTGATCTCGGTGCAGGTCTGGGTGATGGGGGTGAGCAGGCGCACCTTTGCTACGGCCATGCGCACCAGGTCCCTGGCCTTTTCCGTGGCCTCCTGCGGCCGGTCCCGGTGCACCCAGGAGGAGTGCTCCCGGATGTTCACGTGTTCATACAGGTAGGGGTTCAGCCCCGCTTCCCTCAAAACGTTCTGGAACAGCGGCGCGTGGGTCCGCGGCGTGCACGACGCCACCACCACCCGGTTCAAACGGTGCTCATGAATGCACTTTTTAATTTCCTCTACGCTATCCTGGGAGCAGGTGAAGAGGAATTCCCTCGCGTAGACTACACCGGGCAGGCGTTTGGCGTACTCCACCACCTCGGGCACCCGTACCACGCTGCCGATGTTGATGCCGCAGTGGCAGACAAACACTCCCACCCGGGGCGGCTGTTTATGCACCGGCCTTTCCGGGGGGTACTCCTTGACCCGGGTCTCACTGCCCCGGGCGGCGCTCAACAACCGGGAAACGTAGCCCGCCGCAGCACTGGCCTCGGTCACCGTCTCCGGAATGTCCTTGGGGCCGGCAAAGACGCCGCCGGCAAAGATCCCCGGCACCGATGTTACCCCCGGGCTGAATTCATTAAAGCGGCAGAATCCCGCTGGATCAGTTTCCACACCCAGCCGGGAGGCCAGCTCCCTGGCCTTTTCCCCGGCCGTAAAGCCCACGGAAAGGACCACCAGGTCGAATTCTTCCTCCTGCACCTGGCCGCCGGGCAAAACGTAGCGGATGCGCAGATTTCCATTGTCCGCCTCTTCCACGTTATAGATGCGGCTGCGCACAAAACGCACGCCGTGTTCTTCTTCCGCCCGGCGGTAGTAGCGTTCAAAGTCCTTGCCGTAGGTACGCATATCCATGAAGAAGATGGTGGTCTCCAGGGGCCCGTGGCTGTGCTCCCTGGCAATTACCGCCTCCTTGATGGCGTACATGCAGCAGACCGAGGAACAGTAGTCGTGCCCCAGGCGCAGGTTCCGGGACCCCACGCACTGGATCCAGGCAATACGCCGGGGCTCTTTTCCGTCGGAGGGGCGCACTAGATGGCCCTGGTAGGGTCCGGAAGCGCTTAAAATGCGCTCGAACTGGATGCTGGTGACCACGTTGGGGTAGCGTCCATAGCCGTAGTAGGCCAGCCCTGCGGGGTTAAAAACCTCCCCGCCGGGGCTCAAGATCACCGCCCCTACATTTACTTCCAGCTCCTCATCCTGCATTTCGTGATCGATGGCTTTGGCCAGGCAAACCCGCACACACTCCTGGCACTCGGAACAGACGGCGCAGTTCAGGCAGCGCTCTGCCTCTTTTTTCGCTTCTTCGGCGGTATAGGTCTTTGCTTCCTCCACAAATCCCTTAACTCGCTCCCGCGGGTCCAGGTGAATCACGGGGCAGGGCTCACAACGGGGTATTTCATGGGGTGCCTGGCGCAAAGGGGCAATTTTTTCTTCCGCCACCCGGAACTGGCGCCCCTCTTTCAAATCCTGCCCGGAAAGATAGCGGTGGATGGATTCGGCGGCTACCTTGCCGGCGGCAATGGCATCGATCACCGTCTTCGGCCCGGTGACACAGTCTCCCCCGGCAAACACTCCGGGGATACCAGTGGCCAGGGTATCGGGATCGGCAGGAATGGTGTTGCCTGCCGGGATGCTACCATTTAAGCAGGAGAGATCCGGCTGTTGCCCTGTGGCCAGGATGACCATATCCACGTCCAGGGTAAACTCGCTGCCCTCCACGGGCACGGGGCGGGGGCGGCCGCCATGTGGGGACTCCAGCAGCCGGTTTTTCACGCATTCTATCTTGACCAACCTGCCCTCTTCGCCGATGAAACGCACGGGGCTGGTCAATATCATAAACTGGATGCCTTCTTCCTTAGCCGCGGCTATTTCCTCGGGGAGGGCGGTAATTTCCGCCTCGGAACGGCGGTAAACTATATAGACCTCCCCCGCACCAAGCCGCACGGCTGTACGGGCACAGTCCATGGCCGTGTTGCCCCCGCCGATTACGGCCACCCGCCGCCCCACAGTCACCGGCTCGCCCAGGGCCACCCGGCGCAGGAAAGATATCCCCTGTTCCACTCCCGGCAGTTCCTCCCCGGGCACTCCTGGTGTACTGCTCCTGTGGGCTCCCACGGCGATAAAAACGGCTTCATAATCCTGCCGCAGGCTTTCCAGGGTGATGTCCCTCCCCAGCCGGGTATTGAATTTAAATTCCACCCCCAGCCGGGAAAGCAGATCCACCTCCAGGTCGACCCACTTCTTCGGCAGGCGGTACTCGGGAATACCCACCCGCATCATACCCCCGGCCACGGGCAGCGCCTCAAAAACAGTCACCCCGTAACCTTTCTTGACCAGTTGATAGGCGGCTGAAAGACCGGCCGGACCGGCACCCACCACAGCCACCTTCTGACCGCGGTTTTTTTCGACTTCGGGCAGGGGGAGGTAATTGAGGTCCTGATAGGCCTGGTCGGCAGCAAAGCGCTTCAAGGCCCTGATATTTACCGCCCCGTCCACGCCTGCCCGGTGGCAGGCGGACTGGCAGGGATGGGTGCAAACCCGACCGCAAATGGCCGGGAAAGGATTGTCGCGGTAAATGGTCTGCCACGCCTCGGTATACTTCCCGGCTTTAATCAACTGCACGTACCCCTGCACGTTAACCCCGGCGGGGCAGGCCGCGCGGCAGGGAGAAATACCCCGTTTGTCGATGGTGTAGGCGCTGGGCGTAGCCTGGGGAAAAAGTTTATAAATGGCCTTGCGGCTGCCCAGGCCGGCGTCAAATTCATTGTCCACCTCCACCGGGCACACCCGGGCACATTCACCGCAGCCGGTGCATTTCGAAAGGTCCACGTAGCGGGCCTTTTGTTTTAATGTGGCACGAAAATTGCCTGCCTCTCCTTCGAGGGCCATCAAACTGGTATTGGTGAGGATTTCAATGTTCAGGTGCCTTCCCGTATCCACCAGCTTGGGGGAAACGATGCACATGGCGCAATCGTTGGTGGGAAAGGTTTTATCCAGCCTGACCATGGTACCGCCGATGGCCGACTTTTCATCCGCCAGATAAACCTTAAAGCCGCTTTCGGCCAGATCCAGGGCCGACTGCATGCCGCTGATCCCGGCACCAACCACCAGTACCGAACCGGAAACTCCGTTATTTTGCTTCACCGGACCACACCCGCCTTGACCTGGATTAGCTCTTTTAAGTGTTAGTGAAAAATTGATAATAAGATTTACTTATGCCTTCAAAAATCTTTGACAATGTTTTCGCCAGTACTAATTGGCAATCCCATTATAACAGAGGGATAAGGGGTTTTCAACTATATTCCGCTATTTTTTCGCTGATATTAATTATCATATGTACATTCTAGAAACTGGAAGCCTCCAGGGTCAGGCGGCGCGTCCCGCAATTCCCTTCTCATCACGGCGCTCAAATATCACCAAAAAGTAAACATTCAGTGAACCCGGTTGGGTGCGGCGCTGTCCCCGCTCACTCCAGTGCTCCGCGTAAGATGCGCACCACGGTTCGCTTCGGGCCGGCTCTGGCTCTCTGCGGATTACCATCGAAACTATTACCTCCCGACCATATTAAACTGCCCGATGTATCACCAGCAGGTCTTCTTCCATTTGCTTTCGTTTGGCGTCCTCGAGAGCCGAGCCGGCAGCCTCGCTTCACCGGGTGCTGTTACCGGCGTGTGCTGCGTCGTTCGCTCCGGACAGCGCCGCACCCCCCTAGCGGCTTTACTGAATACTTACACCAAAAAAACCGGCGTGCTGTAACCGCACACCGGTTCATAATTAGCAAAGGCCGGCGCACCAGCCGGCCTTAATCTGTCTATTGCCTGCCGTTTGCACGCGCTCGCTCCGTTCGCTTCCGTGCAAAACGGCAGTGACGATGAAAGCGTCATAGATGTCTACTTTACCGCTCCTGCCTTTAGCGCACCAGAGCGTTGGCCAGCAACTCGCTGACGCCGGCATAACGCATGGGCAGCTTGTGGTAATTGATAATCTCCCGGAACTGCGCCTTGCAGTTGGAACAGGCGCAGGCAACAATTTTGGCCCCCGTGGCCTTAAGCTGCTCGGCTTTAAGCCTGCCGTAGGTTTCCATACGGAACTTCAGGAAACCTCCCTTTTCCATGATGGCAAAGCCGCTGCCGCCACCGCAGCACAGGCTCATTTCCCGGTTGGGCGTCATCTCGCGAAAATCGGGGCAGCAGGCCTCCAGGATCCGGCGAGGCTCTTCAAACATGCCACCCAGGCGGCCCAGCTTGCACGAATCATGGAAGGTAACCGGCTCCAGGTTTTTCTGCGGGTCAACTTTAATGCGTCCTTCCCGGATCCACTGGTCCTCCAGTTCCAGGATGCTTATCACTTCAAAGGGCCTCTCCTCGGGCGGAATCAGCCTCAGGATCAAGTACTTCAGCGCCTCGAAGGCATGCCCGCACTCGCCGACCACCAGCTTTTTAATTCCCAACTTCCTGGCCGTTTCCACATGGGCCTTGATGACGGCCGAAAATTCCACGTCGCTGTAGAACACGCCGTAGTTGACGGCGTCGTTTATCCCCGTATTCGGCGAGTTCAGGGTCCAGTCAACGCCGGCCGCATGCATAACTTCAGCGGCGCCCATTACCGTCTCGGCAAAGGCCAGGTAATCGCCGGCATTGTGCATGAGCAAGTACTCGGCACCCTCTTTATCCACCGGTATTTTAATTCGATACCCCCTGGTCTCTTCGATTTCATCCTCGAGGAACTCCACCATGTCCAGGAAGGCCGCCGCAGGCATTCCGGTGGCGTTGCCGGCCTGCAGCTGCAGCCGGGTTCCCTTTTTCTTGAGCTCGTCCGGTGCAATGCCGATGGCATCAAAGATCTTCCTGGCCTCCCGCACAATCACCCCGTTGTCAATGGCCACCGGGCAGACGTAAGAGCAGCGGCGGCAGATGGTGCACCGGTAAACGTTTTCTGCCAGGGCGTTGAGTTTTTCTTCCGTAAGGTCTTCCGCCCCTACCAGCCAGGGGAAGAGTTTCCCCGGCAGGGTAAAGTACCGTTTATAGATCTTCCGCAGCATGTCGGTGCGGTAAACCGGGTGGTAGATCTCCTTGCGCCCTGTGGACTGGTAAACCGGGCAGACCTCGGCACAGGTGCCGCATTTCATGCAGGTATCCAGGGAAAGGATATAGGGCAACCAGAAGGTCCAGTTTTCCTTTTGCTGGAGCGACTTCCGCATGGCCTGCAGGAATTTTTCCACCCGGGGCTCACCCGGCTTTAACACTTCATCGGAAAGGACACGGTATTCGTCAAATACTTTTTGCGCTACCACGGCAGACATCAGTGAAGCTCACCCCATTTAATCTTGTGGTAGGTAAAGAACTTGGCCGCAAAGTGAGCCATGCGCGTAAAAGGAATATAGATCAGGAACAGCTCAAACAACAATAACGGTGTCAGGTAAGTAGCTGCAATGGATGCATCAGGTCTAAAGGCAAGCAAACTAAGGAAATAACTCCTCACTAACTGGATATCTCCTAAAAAGCCGCTGAACAGGCCACTAGAGGCCAGGAGGAAGACAAAAATCAGGTTGATATATTCAACCGGGGCCGATATTTTGCGCACTTCGGCGTCCAGAAGCCGCAGTAAAAACAGCGAGAAGGAGCCGGCAAGAACCAAAACACCCCCGGTTGTACCCACATAAGCAGCAAATGAAAAGCCCAAAAGCAAAACAACCAGCCAACCAACGAGCAAATAAAAGCCCCAGTGCATCATCAGGGAAGGCAGCCAGTGTTTGCGATTGAAACGGTACAGGCTGTGCAGGGTGAAAACTTCGGTAATCATTTCCTTAAGCTGTTCCGATATAGTATGAGGGTAAGGAAAGAGTTCCCAGTGCAGGTGCATGGGGGCTTTAAACCAGTAGACTATCTTATACCCCAATCCCAAAACAAAGAAAGCAACAGCGACATAGGGCATAACCCCGGCAATTAAATAATGCCCGAAATCCATAATTACCCTCCTTGGCTACGAAAATGGAATAAGCACAGGTAGTCTTTTTAGTACCGCACTTTAGACTGAATATTCTGCGCCTGAGCCTGCAAGCCACCTGCCTTTGGCCAATTTGTTGTTTTAAGCACAAGAAAATTGTACCTATAATATTTTCTAATCCCTTCAAAAATTATTTTACATATTTTCGCTGTAACTTATAGAGCAATGCCATTATAGCAAAGGAATGGACGGTTTGCAACACATTTTTGAATATAATTTACGTTACCTGCCAATATGAACACCTTTTCAATACATTTGGAAAAAACACGATATAACCAGCACCTTGCGTTATTTTTAAACATTATTTCATCATAACATGGAGTAAAAGCAAGACTTCAAGTATAAACCCTCAGAGGGGAGGGATTGTATAGTTAAAACCATAACTGCAACGGCGACGGCATGGAAAAAAGCAGCGCAAAAACCAGTTGGTGACCTCTAATAATGCAATCCCAGGCCGGCCCGGCGTTCATTGATGGCTTCCAGGAGCTTTTCGGTTGCGGATTCAGGGTCCGGCTCCAAAATGAAGTAACCTCCGGTCAGCCCTTTAACCTCTTCCGTAAGAATACGATGCACCAGAGGCCCCCCCGACACCGGGAGCATAACACCCACGTGGGTGGGCAACCCCAGGGCCACGGCCCAGGCGCCTATGGAAACGGCCTTTTCGTGCATTGCTTCAGCGGCCGAGGCCACCACCGGAAGCCTGTCCAGATCCACGCCCAGGCGTCCGGCCAGCGCCACGGCCAGGGCCGCCGCCCGGGAATTGTCCACGCAGGAACCCACGTGAAGCACCGGGGGCAGGGGACCACCCAGCCCGTTGGCCTCACCAATGGCAGTCAGGACAGCTTTCAGGCCGCCGCCGCATAGCTCCTCGACGCTGGCCGGATCCATAAACCCGTGGCGCATGAGGGCGCCTGCACTGCAACCGCTGGCCAGCACCAGAACGTCTTGCTCCAGAAGCTTGCGGGCTGTGGTAATGAAGTTGTAATCCTGGGGAACTTTCACATTGTTGCACCCGGCGAAAAGGCATACGCCCCGGATATTACCGGCGGTAAGATGATCAATCAGCGGCTTCAGCGGGTCGCCGGCATCAAGCCTTCCCAGGGCACTTAAAATGGCTTCGACGGAAAAACCGGCAAACACTTTCTTTTTCATTGCCGGGATTTCCACCGGTTTACCCCGGCGACGGGTAAAACTTTCAATGGCCAGGCGGAGAATCTGCCGGGCGTTTTCAACGGCAGTTTCTTCGGAGAAATCAACATGCGTGGTGCCCGTGATCTTCGCCATGTCCATGGTGGTGATCACCGTCGTCCCCAAGCATTCAGCCACCGTGGCCACGGCGGGCTGTATACACTGGTAGTCGACCACCAGGGCATCCAGCGCCCCGGTGATGATGGCCATCTCCTGGCTCACCGAGTGGGTGCAGGGGGAGATGCCGTGGCGCATCAATACTTCATTGCCGGTGCAGCAAATACCCACCACATTAATGCCCTGGGCGCCGGCTGCCCGGGCCTCAGCCTCCATCTCTTTGGCCACCAGCACTATTATGTCGGACAGTACGGGATTGTGCCCGTGAACGGCCACATTGACGGCACCGGCCTTAAGCACACCGAGATTGCACTCGGTAACCACGGGGGAAGGAGTGCCAAAAAGGATGTCAGACAGGTCGGTGGCCATGTAGCAACCGGCCAGATCCCCCAGGGCGCAGCGCAGGCCCCCCAGGAGCAGGTTGGACGCGTCGGCGTCGCAGCCCATGGAGGTACGGTGCATGACCTCCGCTATCTCATGGTCAATACCGGCGGGAACCAGCCCATGCCTGGAAAAAACCTCGAGACGGTCGGGTGGCAGAACACTGGTTACCCATGTTACCGGAGTGTCCTTCTCATGAAAATCCGCCAGGGCGGCCCGGGCCACATCCAGGGCGATTTCGTTCTCCGGACGGCCGTCTGTGACAATGCCCAGGCGCCTGGCTACGGAGTGCAGTTTTTCTTTGTCTTTAACCAGATAATCAGGGGCTCTTCCTTCAGCCGCCTTTTTCAGGGTATGGGCCAGGTGCTTGGCGTGGCCGGAGTGTCCCGCCGCCCCGGCGGCAATGGCCCGGTCCAGCCCCCGGATCACGATCACGTCGGCAGTGGCGCCGCAGATGCCCACCCTGGGCTCACGGCCCAAGGGGTTGATGCGGCATGGCCCCTGCAGGCAGTGGCGGCAGCACAGGCCGGTCTCACCAAACCTGCACAGGGGGCGCATGGCCTGATAACGGTCCCACACGGTCTGGATCCCTTCCCGTGCAGCCTTCTCCAGCATTTGCTGTACGGCGGGGTCTGTGGATTTTTTGCTGTGGTCGGTTTCGGTACTTCCACCCTTTAGAGAATTTGTCTTAGTGTTTCCTGTTAAATCAGACATTTTAAAACCCCCTTGCCCTTGATTAGAGTAGTTATTAGTATAGCTAAGGGGGGTCGTGAATTCCGTAAAACATTTGACGTTTTTCATTTAATTTTCAAAAATCATTCTCTTTAACTCCTCGAGGTCCGGTACGAAAATGCTCCTTTTATACACCTTGATGACCTGCCGGCCCTCGAAATCTTTGATTAAGGTAGCCAGCATCTGCCGGGTGGCCCCAATTAAGCTGGCCAGTTCGTCCCTGGTCAGGCCGGTGTTCACCAGAACGCCCCCATCCCGGGGAACACCCCGGCTGCACGCCCATTGATACAACAGTTTGGCCAAACGGTCCCTGGATTCCATAAAAACCAGCTGCTCGATCACATCCAGGGAATGCTTTAGGGCGTCTCCCAGCACCCGGACCAGGCCGGACGTCAGCTCGGGGTATTTGGCCAGCATCTTTTGGAATGCGTGCAGCGGCACCAGCAGCATGACCGAATCCTCAAGGGCCTGGCCGAATGCCCGGGTGTGCCCGCTGAAGATGTCCCCCGGCTCCAGCAAGGTCAGGATAAACTCCTTACCGTCGGGATAGGTGAGAAATACCTTGATGCGTCCCTCTGTGACCAGAAAAATGTCCCTGGAATAGCGTCCCGGGGAAAAGGCCATTTCCTTTTTCTTAAGGCTAACCTCCTTAAAACTGGCAGAAAACTCCTTGAGCTGCTCTTGAGACAGGCCGCTCAGCAATTTATTGTTTTTTATTAAGCCAAAACTGCGCAAAGTAAAAATCACCTCTAGGCTATTTTACACCCAGGCTCCGCGAATACCAAAACCCATTCCAGGCAAGCCGGCGAAAAATAAAACCCCTCCCCTGGATGGGAGGGGGCTTCTGCCAGGGCGGCCACCGTACGGTGGATTCTTCCGGAAACCGGGCATTCAACTTTGCAGCTCGGGGAGGTTTTTAAGGGCTTCAGGGTTGGCCAGGGCGTCCTTGTAGAGCACCGGCTGGTTGTGGATGACATTGCGCACCGCCATTTCCACCTTTTTGCCGTTCAAGGTGTAGGGAATGTCCTTGACGGCAATGATCCTGGCCGGAACGTGGCGGGGCGTCGTGTTATCCCGAATGGCGGTCTTGATTTTATTGATTAACTGGCCGGTTAGTTCCACGCCTCCGGCGAGCTTGACAAAAAGGATCACCCGCACGTCGTTTTCCCAGTCCTGACCCACCACAATGCTGTCCAGGATTTCGGGCAGGGATTCCACCACGCGGTAAATCTCCGCCGTGCCAATGCGCACCCCGCCGGGATTTAAAGTGGCGTCGGAGCGGCCGTAGATAATCACGCCGCCGGTACCGGTAATCTCCACGTAATCCCCGTGACGCCACACGTTGGGATAGACGTCAAAGTAGGTGCTCCTGTACTTCTTCTTGTCGGGATCGTTCCAGAAGTAGACGGGCATGGAGGGGAAAGGGGCGGTGCAGACCAGCTTTTTAAGATGCCGGCCACTCTTTCCAGGGAGTCGTAGGTTTTGCCGTTGTAGGAATATCCATTGGCGCAAAACAGCACTCTGGGCTGGATCTGCCCGAACCGGTCGTACACCCCTTTAACGCCAAAATCCGGCGAGCAGGAGGACCAGATGGCCCCGATGCTGGTGGCGGCCAGCATGGCCACCACGGTCTCGATCATGTTGGGCATGAAGCCCGCCACCCGGTCTCCCACCGTAACGCCCATCTCCCGCAGGGATTTGGCCAGCCGGGCCACCTGATCGTACAGCCGGGCGTAGGTCAGGCGCACCGGCTCTTCCATGGCCTCCCCTTTAAAAATGAGGGCCGTGTGATCATCCCGGTAACGCAGCAGGTTCTCCGCAAAGGTTCAACTCCGCCCCCACAAACCAGCGGGAACCCAGCATGTCTTCGAAGTTCTCCACCACCCGGTGGGTAGGGGCAGGAGGCGATGATACCCACGAATTCCGGTGAGTGCTGGGTCTTCTGCGGATTGCCTGTAACTAAGCCGCGTGCATTTTGTTTGCCTCATGGAGATCCCGCAGGAAGTTCTCCAGCCCGCCCAGGTAATTCAGGGGATCGTCCGGGGTATTCCGGGTCCGGAGGCGGATTTCAAATTCTTCGTTACTGCTGCTGAATTTTACCCGGTTGGCGTACTGTTTGCCTATCTCCACCAGGGCCTCGCCCCGGAGGTTGTGCTCAGGCGCAAACTGCAGGCGGAAACTCCCCGGCTGGGCCGTAATGGATTTAATCCCCAGGGAGCTGGCCAGGGCCCTCAAGCGGGCCACGGTAAGCAAAGTGCATACCGGCTGCGGGGGATCCCCGAAACGGTCCACCAGTTCATCCTCCAGCTCCACGACCTGCTCTTCCCGGCGCACCACGGCCAGGCGGCGGTAGAGATCCACCTTCTGGTCAGCGTCCCGGACATAGGTATCGGGTATATAGGCTTCCACCGGCAGTTCGATGGAGGTTTCCACCACCTTTTCCGGCGCCTCTCCCCTGGCCTCCCGCACTGCCTCCTCCAGCAGACGGCAGTAGAGGTCAAAACCCACCGCGGCAATATGGCCGTGCTGCTCGGCACCCAGCAAATTGCCCGCACCCCGTATTTCCAGGTCCCGCATGGCAATCTTGTACCCGGAACCAAACTCGGTAAACTCCCGGATGGCCGCCAGCCTTTTTTCCGCCAGTTCGTTCAGCACCCGGTCACGGCGGAAGGTAAAGTAGGCGTAAGCCAGGCGGTTGGAGCGGCCCACCCTGCCCCGCAGCTGGTAAAGCTGGGCCAGGCCGAAATTATTGGCATCCTTAACAATCAATGTATTTACATTTGGAATGTCCAGGCCGCTTTCAATAATGGTGGTGCAGACCAGCACATCGTAGGCCCCGTCCATGAAATCGAGCATGATTTGTTCCAGTTCCTCTTCCTTCATCTGCCCGTGAGCCACCGCGATGCGGGCCTCCGGCACCAGGCCCTGCAACCAGGCGGCTACCTGGTCCAGATCCATGACGCGGTTATGCACGAAATAAACCTGGCCACCCCGGCCTATCTCGCGCCGGATGGCTTCCCGGATGAGCACCGGATCCTCTTCCAGGACGTAGGTCTGCACCGGGAAGCGGTTTTCCGGAGGGGTTTCCAGAAGGCTCGTGTCCCGCACACCCACCAGCGACATGTGCAGGGTACGGGGGATGGGGGTGGCGGTCAGGGTGAGCACATCCACATCCTGCTTCAGCCTCTTCAGCTTTTCCTTGTGGGCCACCCCGAAGCGCTGTTCCTCATCCACCACCAGAAGACCCAGGTCCTTGAACACCACATCGTCCTGCACCAGGCGGTGGGTGCCGATGACAATGTCCACCTGGCCCGAGGCCAGGCCCGCCAGCACCCGGCGCTGCTCCTTCGGGGTGCGGAAGCGGCTTAAGACCTCGATGGTCACCGGAAAGCCGGCAAAACGTTCCCGGAAGGTGTTATAGTGCTGCTGGGCCAGGATGGTGGTAGGCACCAGCACGGCCACCTGCTTGCCGTCCATGACGGCCTTGAAGGCGGCCCTCAGGGCCACCTCGGTTTTGCCGTAACCCACGTCCCCGCAGAGCAGGCGGTCCATGGGACGGGGACGTTCCATATCCGCCTTGACTTCCTGGATGGCCCGGAGCTGGTCCGGGGTTTCCTGGTAGGGAAAGGCCGCTTCAAATTCCTGCTGCCACGGCGTATCAGGGCTGAAGGCATGGCCGGGCAGGGCCTGGCGGGCGGCGTAGAGGGCCAGCAGCTCCTGGGCCATCTCCCGCACCGCTTCTTTTACCCGCCCTTTCACCCGGGACCATTCCCCTCCCCCCAGGCGGGACAACCGGGGAGCTTCCGCTTCGGCCCCCAGATATTTCTGGATCAAACCTACCTGGTCGGTAGGTACATACAGTTTATCTTCCCCGGCATACTTGATCAGTAAATAATCCTTCTGCACGCCCCCGATATTCAGGGAAACGATGCCCATGTAACGGCCGATGCCGTGGTTTACATGCACCACGTAATCGCCTGCTTTTAAATCCGTGAGGGGTTCCGGGCGGCCGGCAGTCCGGGCACGCACCCGCTGGGTCCTTTTCCACCGCTGGCCGTAGATGTCCGCCTCGGTGATAACCACCAGCCGGCCGGAAACCAGCTCAAATCCTCCGGAAAGGCGACCTGCGGCAAGGGCAATGTTGCCGGGCGTAACGGGCCGGTCCAGGGAACCGGTCACGTAGGCGTCCAGCCCAGCATTGCGCAGCTCTTCCGCCAGGTGCCGGGCGCGCTCCTCGGTGGAGAGCAGCATGACCACGGCATAGCCGGATTTGCGCCAGTGACGTACTTCATCGGCCAGCACATCCAGGCGCCCCAGAAAAGAATGCATACCCCGGGTGGAAAAAGTAACCACATCGTGGACCATCAAATGCTGGGGTTGACGGGTTAAAAGGGAAAAATAAACCGTTTTACGCCTGTACAATTGCTGCTCGATTTGCTGCCACTGTACATAGCCATGGATCTGTCCGGGCAAAACGCGGCCGGCAGATAACAGCTCGCTATAGGTTTCCGACCGCTCTTTAAAGATACTTTCCGCCAGCTCCCGGATGCGGACGAGGTCGTCAACCACCGTCAAGCTGGCAAAGGGCATATAATCAAGTAGCGTATAAGGGTGGCGGTAGAAATAGGGTAGAAACTGATCCAATCCCGGGTAGTAACCACCGGAAGCAATCTGCTCCTTTGCGTTTTCCCCCAGTTCCTCCAACCGGCGGCGCACTTCCAGGGTGGAACTTTCGGTAACTTTCTTTAGCTGCAGGCGATACTCCGTTTCCAGGACATCCAGGGCCCGGGCACGGCTCTCCTCCGTAACCACCAGCTCGGCGGCGGGAGGAATGGAAACAGCACCGGTACGATCAATGGAACGCTGGGAGTCAGCATCAAAAAAACGGATGGAATCCACTTCGTCGTCAAAGAATTCCAGCCGCACGGGGTGCTCAAAGGTCAGGGGGTAAATATCCAGAATACCGCCCCTTAAGGCCAGCTGGCCCGGCCCTTCCACCATTTCCACCCGCTCGTAACCCACGTCCACCAGCCGCCGGACCAGTTCCTCCAGATCCACCCTTTGACCCACGGCAAGGTCGATGATGGCGCGGCGAAAGACCTCCGGCGGGGAAAGGCGGCGCAAGACAGCCTCCAGCGGTGCCACCACCACACAGGGCTCGTCCCGGGAAAGGGCCACCAGCGCCTTCAGCCGCTGGGCAAGCACCTCTTTGCCGTGGGCCAGGACCTGGTAGGGCAGCAGCTGCCATACAGGAAAAAGGTAAACGGGAATGCCGGGCAAAAGGGAGGTAAGATCATCGGCCAGTAAGGAGGCTTCACTATCCCCCGGGGTAATGATCAAAACCGGACCGCCCAGGGCGTCAATAAGGCCCGCGGCAACCAGGCTGCGCTGGGCTCCGGAAAGGCCGAAAACCAGCTGCTGGCCGGTTTGCCGGGACACGGCGGCAAGCATGGTTTTAAATTCTGAACTTTTTTGCAATGGCTCCAGCAGTGCACGCATTTTTAAGTTAACCTCTTTCGAAAATGGGCATCACAAAAAGAGCTTTAGCGCAGCTAAAGCCCTGTACGCATCGCAAGGTACGTTTGCATCAGTGCAACCAGAGCGGGCCCTGGTAAAAAAGGGGCCCGGGAGGACCGTATAACATCTCCCGGCAGTCATCGCAAAGGCAATACTGAAAGATCACATTCATTATATCCCCGGAATCCTCCCCAGTCAAGGCGGCAGAAACCAGCCTGCCGGCACCGTCGCTATTGTTTATCCTTTCCTCCCTGACCACCTGATCGCAGCACTCACAAATATGGATTATTTTCATCTATAGTTGCATCCTTTCTGGAACAGGCAGCGCTCATGCGCTTATAGGGGCTTTGCGGTCGGTGAACCGTTGCTGGATGCGGCGTGTCCTCACTCACTCCAGTGCTCCGCGCCGACAGCGCCGCATCCTCAAAGCGGTTTTCAATGAAATATTTACAACGCTAGCATCTTTACGGTTTCCTAGAAAGATTTACCACCAGTTTGTTCCAACCCATGTGCAGTAAATAGGATCCGGTCACGGCCAGCAGGGCACTGGCTGTGAGCCGGTAAAGCCAACCGGCGGCCAGCCCGAAAGCAGCATGGGATGCCAGGCTCGCCAGTCCCGCCGCCCAACCCCGCCTGCCCCGGGCGGCCTCCCACACCCCCTCCACCAGACCAAAAATGAAATGGGCCAGGGGAATGGATGTACCCAAAAAAAGGGCAAAACTTGTTTTGGCCGCCTCTTCAACCCCGGGAGCCACATAAACCACGGCAAAGGCACCCGTACGGCTGAAAATAAGGCCGTTAACCAGCCAGGAAGTGGCAGCCGCCAGCACTCCGGCCGGGATAAAGGCTAACTGATTCATCTTTATCCTAGTATGAACAAAAAAAGCCGGCCTCTATACCCGGCCGGCATTAAAGAGATTCATGGCTGCATCCAGGCCGCGGGTAAGGGCCACCTGAATGGCTTGAGAAGCATCGGCCACTGCCTTCTCCATCAGCGGTCCTTCTTCCTCTGTAAACCGACTTAAAACCCAATCCACCACCCCATAATCCGGCCCGGAAGGACGCCCTATACCCACACGCAAACGTGCAAATTCCCGGCTGCCCACCAGCTCAATGATGGAACGCAAACCCCTGTGCCCTCCGTCCCCCCCGGACTTGCGCAGGCGCAGGCGGCCGGTGGGCAAATCCAGGTCGTCGGAAACAACCAGAAGTTGGGACGGCGTAAGCTTGTACCAGTTCAACAGGGCGGCTACCGCTTCACCGCTTCTGTTCATATAGGTTAAGGGCTTGGCCAGAACCAATTTCCGGCCGGCCACCTGTCCCTGGCCGACCAGGGCACACAAAAACACCTGGTCGATTTTAATGTCCAAATCCCGGGCCAGTCTATCCACAACCATAAAGCCCACGTTATGGCGGGTCCTGGCATACTCCGGACCGGGGTTACCCAATCCCACTACAAGCCACATGATTTTTTCTCTCCTTTCCACGACCATTGTATCCACAACGGGCCTCCCCCGCAACTGCAAGGTTTTTACCGGCCAATAAAAAAGCCCCGGTTTTTTACCGGAGCTTTGCCAGGTTCTGTTTTTACAGCCCGCCGTAGGGTGGGTAAACTCCTGGAGCAGAAGCCGGATGTTCGCCGGCAAGAACAACTCCAATTGCCACAATTGGTATGAAAGCAACGCGCATCGAGCCGCTACTGCCAGATACATGCAACTCAACGTAGTCTATGCCCACGGCATGGAGCATACCCGTAAGCTCCAGGGTTCCTACCTGGTGCCTCATGACATGCATCACATAAATCGTCACCTGCTGCCCCTTGAGCTGACGCAGGCGATCAACCAGAGGCAAGGCCATATCTATGGAACCGTAATATGATTGCAGCTGGGCTTCGGACATGTTCTACCCTCCCCGCATAAAGATGGTTCTGCTGCCATTTTATGCAGGGAGGGTTTTTGGTGTTACGGGCCCGCCAATACATTTATTGGATTGACAGGCAATTAGTCTCTTGTTATACTGTATACAAGATGCATAATACATTAATTTCGAGGTGTTTACCATGACACTAAATGAAGAAGCAGTTGAAATGCACCGGAAATTCCACGGAAAAATAGAAGTAGGCAGAAAAGTGTCCATCGATAACGAACACGATCTCTCACTGGCCTATACCCCGGGGGTGGCTGAACCGTGCCGCCAAATTCACGCCCAAAAGGATCTGGTTTACGAATATACCGCTAAAGGTAACCTGGTGGCCATCGTCTCCGACGGTACTGCCGTACTGGGGTTGGGAGACATCGGCCCGGAAGCGGCACTGCCGGTAATGGAAGGTAAAGCCCTGCTCTTCAAGCAACTGGCAGGTGTCGATGCGTTTCCCATTTGTGTGGGCAGCAAAGATATCGATAAAATTGTCGAGACGGTTAAAATGCTGGAACCGACCTTTGGCGGCATCAACCTGGAAGATATTGCGGCACCGGCCTGTTTTGAAATTGAGCGCCGGCTGAAGAAGGAAGTGAGCATTCCCGTTTTCCATGATGATCAGCACGGCACTGCGGTGGTCACGGCGGCCGGGTTGTTTAATGCCTTAAAAGTGGTGGGCAAAGAGATGAGCGAAGTGCGGGTGGTTATAAACGGGTGTGGCGCAGCGGGTATAGCCGTGGCCAACCTGTTGCACTACCTGGGCGTACGGGATATCGTGCTCTGCGACAGCAAGGGTGTGGTCTACCGCGGACGTACCGGACTCAACAAGTACAAGGAAGAAGTGGCCTGCCGCACCAACCCGCGGGGAATTAAGGGCCGGCTGGCTGATGCCTTAAGCGGCGCAGACGTCTTCATCGGCCTGTCAAGACCCGGTCTGGTGACACAGGACATGGTACGCAGCATGGCTCCCGGTGCTGTCGTCTTCGCCCTCGCCAATCCCGTACCGGAAATCATGCCCGGTACAGCTCTGGAGGCCGGAGCGGCAGTGGTAGCTACCGGGCGTTCCGATTTCCCCAACCAGATCAATAATGTACTGGCCTTTCCGGGCATCTTCCGCGGTGCCCTGGACGTGCGGGCAACCGACATTAACGAGGCCATGAAGGTGGCCGCCGCCCGGGCCATCGCCGGCCTGGTAACTCCGGGGGAACTGGGGCCCGGTTACATTATTCCCAAGCCTTTTGATCCCCGGGTGGCACCGGCGGTGGCCGCGGCCGTGGCGAAAGCGGCCATGCAAACAGGAGTAGCCCGGTTAAAAGTAGACCCTGAACAGGTAGCCCGGCATACCCGTGAACTAACTGCCCGTCATGGCCCTGGCCTTACCGAACTGAGGGCCAGTTAAGAAACCCCGGTTTCAAACCGGGGTTTCTTTTTTGCCCAATCTCCAGGCATAACAAAACGCCGGGGCGACCATGCCTGAAAGCCCCGACGATTTTTCCGTGAGGGAGACCTGCTGGAAGTCGGCGTGGATCAACTCGCCGCGCAGGGAGTCGTACTGAAATTCTTTGATCAAAACCTTGTCCTGGCTTCTCTAAAGACCCAGGTAGGCCTTCTTGACATATGGATTGTTTAATAACTCTTCAGCGGTACCCATTAAAGCAATAGTGCCATTTTCAAGTACATAACCTCTATTGCATAGCTTGAGAGCATGGTAAACGTTTTGTTCCACTAGAAGCACGGTAACCCCCTGAGCAGCTATGTTTTGGATCAGGTCCAGCACGTGGCTTACCAACTTCGGTGCCAGGCCTAAAGAGGGCTCATCAAGCATAAGCAACTTGGGGTCCGCCATTAAAGCCCTACCAATGGCGAGCATCTGCTGCTCACCACCGCTCATGGTTCTGGCGATCTGTTTCCTTCGTTCGGCGAGGCGCGGCAGTAATGTAAACACTTTTTCCATGTTTTCCTTGCGTTTCTTACGACTGATTGGAGTGTACGAACCAATGAGCAGGTTTTCCTCTACGGACATATTGGGAAACAACCTGCGACCTTCCGGGACCTGAACCACGCCCTTTTCTACCACTTGGTGAGCTTCTAACCTACTGATTTCTTCACCGTTAAACAAAATTCTCCCGGTTTTGGGCTTTAACAGACCTGAAATCGTATTGATCAACGTGCTTTTTCCTGCCCCGTTAGCACCTACAACGCATATGATCTCCCCCGCCTCCACCTGAACAGAGACATTCCTTAAAACACACATCTCGCCATAATATACGTTAATATTATCAATTTCAAGCAATGCCATATTTATCACCCAGGTATGCTTTAATTACTTCCGGATTACTGGTAACCTCCTCCGGGCTTCCCTCGGCAATCTTTTTACCATAGTCTAAAACTATGATACGCTGTGACAGTGCCATTGCCGCTTTAAGTACGTGTTCAATTAGTAATATGGTGATTCCCGATTTGTGAATCTGTTTGACCATCTCGACCGCTTCCTCTACCTCAGTAGGATTAAGGCCAGCCAGCACTTCGTCCAGTAGAAGCAGCTTCGGTTCTGTGGCAAGAGCCTTGGCCACTTCTAACCTCTTGCGGTCAACTATAGTTAAGTTTTTAGCCAGGACATCTTTCTTATCGTACAATCCCACTAATTGCAGCACTTCTAAGGCCTTTTCCCTACTCTTACGAGTATCGCTGGTCCTCAGGAAAGCGCCCACCATAACGTTATACAGAACACTTTTGCTACCAAATGGCTTCACTACCTGGAATGTCCTGCCAACACCCTTTTGACAAACCTGGAAAGGCTTAAGTCCGGTAATATTTTCACTATACAGGTAAATTTCCCCTTCAGTTGGCCTGTAGACACCGCTAATCAGATTGAAAACGGTTGTTTTACCGGCCCCGTTTGGTCCGATAATACCAACAATTTCTCCTTCGTAAAGCGTGAAGCTTAATTCGTTTACTGCCGTTAATCCGCCAAACCTAATTGTTACGTTCTTCAACTCCAATAAAACCTTTGCGGGCACCTTCTGCCCTCCTTCCCTCTAACACCTGGATCAATGTCTCATACAGGTTTTTCATAAATTCAATCAATCCTTTGGGCTTAAAAATGACAAATAACACTACTAAAATCCCGTAAAGAAATAGATGCAAGCCCATTATCTGGCCAAATAGCACGCGAGTGATTTCACCGAGAATTGTTAACAAGACGCCACCAAGAGCGGGGCCCAACACAGTACCTCTACCACCTATTATTGCTAAGAAGACAATCTGGTTAGACATCATGGCTCCTGCGATAGCATTGGGTTCGAGATAACGAATCAATTGAGCATAATAAACGCCACCAATCCCAGAAAAGAAGGCACTTAGAGCTGCTGCAACCAACTTAATCCGGGTAGTATTAATGCCCAGCGCAAGAGCCGCGTCCTCATCTTCCCGCAATGCAGTTAAGTAGTATCCCATTTTTGATCTGTTAATCCAACTACTAACAAATATTATAATTATAAACAAAACTAAGATAAGATAATAGTAGGGAACTTTTGACATAAATTGCATATGCTGTGGAGCATTGCCCAACAATGGGATCATGAAACCTTCCGCGCCACCAGTCTTCCAGGAACCAATTTGTTCAGTGTTAACCAAAATAACGCGGAAACCTTCTGCAAAACCTACCGTAGCCAGAGCGTAATAAGCACCCTTTAAGCGCAGAGTGGGATAGCCCACGATTATACCCAGTACAGCCGCAACCAATCCACCAATAATCATACCAAGCCACGGTGAGATACCTAAATTTACAAAAATCAGAGAAGATGTGTATGCACCGGCAGCTACATAAACCCCGTGACCTAAAGATAGCTGGCCAGCAAATCCACCTACAATATTCCAGGCAGTTGCTAAGTAGGCCCAGAAGAAAACCATGGTTATAATGTGAAGGTAATAGGGACTGGTAACAAAAAGCGGCAACGCTGTTAGCAGCAAAATTAAAATACATGGCAAGTAATATCGTGGCGAACTTAAATACTTCAATCTACAATCACCTACCATTCATATCTGGAACCAAAAAGTCCGGAAGGTCTAAATAAGAGAAATGCCAGAAAAGCAAAGTAAACTAAAATTGCCGTCCAGGTAGCTGTCATGTATTGGGCTGCTACCGATTCTACCAATCCAATTAGAAGCCCTCCTGCCAGGGCACCGGGAACGCTGCCCAAGCCTCCCAGAACCACAATAATAAAGGCTTTGGTAATAAAGACCTCGCCAACGGATGGGTGGGCGTAGTAAAAGGGAATCAAAAAGATACCCGTCAGGCCTGCAAGGGCGGTACCAATGCCAAAAGCAATACTATAAACTTTTGGCACATCAATCCCCATTAATAATGCTACCCCACGGTCTTGCCCGGTAGCCCGCATAGCCCTACCCAGTTCTGTTTTATTTAAAAATTGATAAAACAAAAAGGTAGCTATCAAAGTTGCCACAAAGGCATAAAGCCTGGGTACACTAATTGAAAGACCGGAGACATAAATGCTTGCTCCTGAGTACGTGGTTTTGGCCATTAAATAATCTGCACCAAAAACCATTAACATAAAATTTTCAATGGCTACTGAAAGCCCCGCAGTGAGTAATAAAGCACCTATGGGTTCCCTGACGTCCTTCTCAGCATCAAGGACAGGCTTAATTAAATAGCGCTGGGTTAAGTAACCTAATACAAATAACACAGGAATGATTATAACCACGCTTAAGTAGGGGTCAATTCCCATGATCTTCCATAGCCAGTATGAAAATATCATGGCTACCATTAAAAAAGCCCCATGAGCAAAGTTAATAATTTTCATGATTCCAAAAATTAAGGTCAATCCAAGGGCAAGTAAACCATATATCCCTCCCATCAAGATGCCGTTAATGATTGCGGAAAGTAAACCCATCTGATACTCAACCTCCAAGTTATTTTTATTTAGGGGATAGTCAAAGACTATCCCCTAAAATTTTTCACTTCACCTTCCTTCCCAACCTGGGAATGGCCATTCAGGCTTCCACCCGGGACGAGCGTCTTTTTCTGGCCATACTGTTACCCGCTCCATCTTGCCGTTAACCTTGCGGAACTGGGAAATGACAAGCGGAGCGTTGACCATCTGGCCGGTTTCATCAAACGCGATTTCAGAAGCATACATCTGGGTTACACCGCTGGTTAAGTGAGTTTCAGCTAACGCCTTCCGTATAGCTTCTGGATCAAGGGATCCGGCCCTTTCTAAGGCGTCTTTAATTACGTACATCGAAACATAAGCCTTTACCGCTTCAGCATTCATGCCATAACCGTATTTTTGCTTGAATTTTTCGTTTACTTCTTTAGAAAATGGACGGTTTACGTCAGGTTCCCAGGTGGAAATGTCAAAGAAATACTCACAATTATCTCCCGCCGTATCAAAATAAACCGGGTCAGCAAATCCACCGCTGGTGCCAATAAAGGCGACTGGCTTTACTTTATGCTCGGCAAAGGTATTAGTTAGCAGGGCTGCGTCAGATACATACGAACATAGCAGGATGATATCAGGCTTTTTTTGCTTAACTTTAAGTACTACTGGAGTTAAGTCAGATGAATTTCGCGGGTAAGGTTCTTTCAGGACTATCTGCAGACCCGCCTCACCCAGATACTTTTCCCAACCTCTTGCAGCACCCTGACCCCAAGCGGTATCTTCATAAATCAGGGCTACGGTTTTCACGGGCGTACCGTATTTATTAGCCATATCTTGAATAAACTTGACTTGATCCCTGTTACGCCAGCTCGTTTTCTCAGCCAGCCGGAAAACATATTTAAAACCGCGTTCGGTAATAACATCCTCGGAAGGAACAGGACAGAAGAATGGCACCTTATAACGCTCTGCCACTTCGGTAGCCGGCAGTGCCACGCCACTCTGATAGGTTCCAGTAATAAGAGCAACTTTTTCCTGGGTAATCAGGCGCTCCGCTTCTGCCACACCGGTGGCCGGGTCACCTTTACTGTCCGCAAATATCATTTTGATCTTTGCTCCGCCAAGGGACTTAATGCCACCGGCAGCATTGATTTCCTCCACAGCCATTTCTCTGGCCTCTTTACCAATTTTGCCAAGCGGTGCCGCTGCTCCTGAGAGGGGTAGAATGTTGCCAATCTTGACTTCTTTCACCTGACCCGTAGATGTATCTCTTCCGACGCAGCCGGCCACCAGCATCACTACCAGCAGGGTGGCAAACAGCAGGTAAAGCTTGGACTTATGTTTTGCGAACATTAAGAAACCTCCTTCGATTTTACAGTTTTTTAAAGGGCCTTACGGTAGATGTTTCTTATGTCTTGTCTGGTCATAAGCCGCGGGTTATTAGTTAAAAGGCGAGTCTGTTTTTCGGCACTTAACGTTAAAAACTCTATATCAGATTCAGATACGCCAACATCCCGCAAAGATTTTGGAATACCTACGTCTGCAACCAGTTCTCTAACCGCCTTAGCCGCCAGCATGGCAGCTTCCCGAAGGGACTTTCCGGCTACGGGTTCACCCATGGCCTCGGCCACCCGGGCAAACTTAGCAAGGTTGCTAATGCAGTTAAACTCTATCACCGGGGCAAAAAGAAGCGCATTGGATACTCCGTGGCTGACGTGGAATTTTCCTCCCAGAGGGTAGGCCAGGGCGTGCACCGCTCCCACTCCTGCGTTGGCCAGGGAAACTCCCGCAAAGAAGGAGCCCATAGCCATTTTTTCCCTGGCCTCCAGGTCGGAGCCATTTGAAACCGCCGTCCTCAGGTTGGCAGAGATCAACCGGATGGCTTCCAAAGCATAGATGTCGGTATGGGGTGTAGCCTTAAGAGCGGTGAATGATTCCACAGCATGAACCAGTGCATCCACCCCGGTGGCAGCGGTAATATGAGGCGGACAGGAAAGAGTCAGCACCGGGTCCACTATGGCTACCTTGGGCAGCAAGTACCGGCTGACTATACCTTTCTTTACCTGCTCCTCCTTAAATGCGAAGATGGCGTTCTGGGTAACCTCCGAGCCCGTACCGGACGTGGTGGGAATTAATATTGCAGGTATACCCCTTTGCGGGATCAACTCAATGCCCACGTAATCCTTTATACTGCCACCATTTGTGGCCAGTACCGAAGCTCCTTTGGTCACATCCATGGGGCTACCCCCGCCCAGCCCCACCAGTAATTGATATCCATTTTCCCGAACCAGCTGGCCTACCCTATCAACTGTATCTGTACTGGGCTCTGCCTCAACTTCTGCAAAAACCTCTACTTGCGCACCCCCCTTCTCGATGGCTTCAATAACCTGCTTATCCAGGCCGGCTTTTTGCACCCCTGGATCAGTTATTAAAAGAACTCGTGTAGCATTACATTTTTTGACTTCCTGGCTCAGGTTTTCTACCGCACCTTTACCGAGGTACACAACCTCGGGCAGCCTGAACGGAAATACCATTATCAGCTCCCCCTCTTAACTTATTTCTCTACCAACCAGTCAAGCCCCAGTTCATACAGTTTAGCCTTAGCTGGCCTGCCGGTATTAACCTCCCAGCCAGCCATTTCATAAAACAACCTGACGGCTTTGTAAAACTTGTCACGGTCCAGGCCTGGTTCCCCGTCCCGCGGACCACCGTTCATGGAGGTAAAAAATTTCTCCGGCAATCTATCGTCGTCGAAAGTCAACCCCTGTCGCGCGTTGTACTCCTTGGCCATGGCCAGGAATCTCTCACCAGACTTTAAGAGCTCCCACCAGCTGGTTTTCCAACCGGTCACCGCTTCCACAAGGTTTAATAGCTTGTCCAATGGCGTCAAGCTTCGGGCAATATATCCAAAAACACAAACCCCAAGCATGTCATACACGCCGTTTAGATAACTCGTATAAAGGATATGCCTCACTTTTCTATAGCTCAGGTCATTTGCTTCCACCGCTTCGCTAAGACCAATTGCGGCAGCGGCCTGCACACCCAAAGCGTCCTTACTGGTGAAGAAGGGGTCATGCTGGGCAAACCAGTGGTCAGCCCCGTTAACTGCCAGCGCAAATTGAAGACCAACCCCACTTTTCACCCTTGGGTCATGCATGGGAACCTCTTGCCCTTTAACTTCGATCAGGTACTCCTCACTTTTTTTACCGAACCTGGCCGCAGCGGCCCTGCTGCCGTCTGCCAGCACGTTTCCAAATCCTTCTCTATTGGCTATCTTTTCAATTAAAGGGAGTAAAACTTCTTCGTTGCCAAAACGCAGGTCCAGGCCGTCCGTATGGGTTTTGTCAATGATGCCTTCTTCATAACATTTCATGGCAAAGGAGATAGTCATACCCAGAGAAATAATGTCCAACCCATAGCGGTTACATAATTCGTTTGCCTTGATTATCAGTTTCAAATTACTGATACCGCAATTAGAACCCAATGCGGCCAGAGCTTCGTACTCGGGCCCGCCATATCTTTTGTCCACAGTGATATTTTCATCTTTAACTTCCACTACTCTCTTACACCTGATGGGACAGGCAAAACAGCCGCCGCGCTTTACGAGGTATTTTTTGATAAGCTCTTCGGAGCCAATTTCTTCTGCCCGCTCAAAAAATCCGGAATCCCAGTTGTTGGTAGGCAGGCATCCCCCGGCGTTATTGCTTGTTATACCAATTGGCGTACCATGTTCGTGTAGAGCCGCACTTAAAGGATGAATGTTAACCTGTTCCGTAACCCAGCGCAACACCTCCCCTACAGCTGACCGGTCTTTAACCTCTACCGCCTTAGTACCCCTCACAGCAATGGCCTTGAGATTTTTCGAGCCCATTACTGCACCCAGTCCATTGCGCCCATTGAAGTGGGCCAGGTTGTTGCATATATTGGCAAACCGTACCAGCTTTTCCCCGGCCGGTCCGATCTGGGCCACCTGCACTTTCTCATCGCCCAATTCCCGGCGGATGCCTTCCTGTACCTCCCCGGTTTGCAGGCCCCAAAGGTGAGAGGCATCCCTAATTTCCGCCTCGCCGTCTTTTATCCACAAATAAACCGGCCGCGGGGCACGACCCCTTACCACTACGGCATCAAAACCGGCCCGCTTAAGTTCCGGTCCCCACCAGCCGCCTGCTTCCGACTTACCCAATGCCCCCGTAAGTGGCGACTTGGCCAATACTGTATAACGTGGTACACAGGGAGCACTGGTTCCGGTTAGTAGACCAGGGGCAAATACCAGGGTGTTCTCGGATCCCAGGGGGTCAATATAACGCCTGTTGTTTTTTAACAGGTAATAAAGACCAATTCCCGGTCCTCCAAGGTACTGCCGGTAGAATTCCTCTGCCGGTTTTTCGACCAATATTTCCGACTTTGTCAAGTCTACCAGGAGAATCTTACCTGTAAAACCGTAACCCACTAATTTTGCCTCCTCTGCCATCAATAACTTAGAATAAAGAACTTATCCTCCGCCAAAGATGGGGAACAATTCGACACAATCCCCCCTCATTAGTTGGATCTCCCCTGACGCAATCTTACCGTTTATCAAAACCAGCCCCACCGCTCCATTATTCAGGTTCAACTGTTCCAATATTTTCTTTACAGTCAGCCCTTCCTTGTATTGGATCTGCAGGCTTCCATCACCATGGGGATAATATCTCTTTAAGGCAGTATGTAATTTGACAGTTATCAACGGTTACCCACCTTCCTAACCTGTCAGGTGAACCCGCTCAACAAGAATAGCAAGCAAGTATTGTTCCAGCTTTAATGTCTTTTAGTAAAATTCCCGATTATCTGTATTCGACAAAGCTTTACAAGATTTTGTGTTTATAAAGGAATCATTAAGTACTGTATAAAAATGACCCACCTCGGTCAAGTGGGTCATTTTTATACAATAAATACAGTTAGGGCAATTTATCTCCTGGCAGGTAACAATATACCAAACTTTTTTATTTTCCTGTACAGGGTCTTCCTGGTTATGCCTAATTTTTCCGCAGCCCTGGAAATGTTGCCTTCCGTTTGTTTTAAAACCTCCTCAATCACCTGTTTTTCCAGTGTTTCCAAATTACCCACATTGCCATAAATTTCTACCCTATCCGGTGGCTCTTTAGTAATCTCAAATGTCTTTTTAATGCCGGGATAACTCATTACATCCTGCTCCTCGATACAGCTGCTGGAGCGACTATAGGCCAGTACGGCGCAGCGTTCGATTACATTTTCCAATTCCCGGACATTCCCCGGCCAATGATAAATCTTGAGCAATTCCAGAGCCCTGTCAGAAATGGTAAAGTTAAAATTGAGCCGTTTGGAATGTTTCTGGCAAAAATGACGGATTAACTCTTCAATATCTTCCTTGCGCTCCCTTAACGGTGGGATTTCTACAGTAATGACGTTCAAGCGGTAAAAAAGATCTTCTCTAAAATTCCCCTGGCGTACTTCCTCCCACAAGTCCTTATTAGAAGCAGCTATGATCCGCGCTTTAAGGGGAATTTCATTAATTCCACCGATCCTCGTAAAGCTACGGTTTTGTAGCACCCGCAATAATTTGGCCTGCATGGCCATTGACATGGCGTTAACCTCGTCCAAAAAAAGAGTTCCGCCCGCCGCCAGTTCAAATTTACCCGGTTGCCCTTCACGCTTGGCACCGGTAAAGGCTCCTCCCTCGTAACCAAATAACTCACTTTCAATTAATTCCGCGGGAATGGCAGCACAATTGATACCCACAAAAGGACCGTCGCTCGCACCGCTGGCGTTATGAATGGCCTGGGCAAACATTTCTTTACCGGTACCGCTTTCCCCCAGGATTAAAATATTGGAAGGTAAGGCAGACGACTGCCGGGCCAGGTTAACAGCCTGGGTGAAACGCGGTCCACTGCCTATTAGATCCTCGAAGGTAAAATAAGCCTTAAAACCAGCCAGGTTTTTTATAAAGCCCCGGGCATGGTTCAACCCTTTAAATACTGCCAGGACACCGTTAACTCCATTATTATTGGTAATGGGTACCACATTGCCAATAACTATTTTTCGTTTATTCCTGGTGTTAAAAATTAACTCCCTGTTAATATAAGCTTCCCCGGACCTTAAAGCTTTAAAAATGATTGGTTGATAACCCAATACCGTATCCGCTAACTGGTTTAGAGCTTCATGCGGTGTTATATCCAAAAGTTGTCCGGCGGTACGATTAAAAACGGTGATTCGTCCTTCACCGTTCAGGGCAATCAAGCCATCAAAAATGGAATCGACAATGCTTTCAATGTACTTGCTGGCCAGTTCCTTTTCTTTACGCAAGCGATTCTGACACCAGCTAAATTCTATTGCTTTCCCAAGAGCAATAGTCATTCCCAGAGTATGTTGGTGCACCTTGAGATAGTGCCCGGCTACGTTAACAACACCCAACAAATCCCCATTTTCATCAAAAAGAGGTGTGGCCGAACAGGTCCAGTATTGAAGCTGGGCGTTGTAATGTTCGGGCCCCACCAATTGTATGGGACGCCCTAAAATAGCGGCTAAATTAATGGCATTGGTACCAGTAGCCTCCTCACACCTGCTTACTCCCGGATAGGACCCCTGTTTTCTCGCCGTTTCCAGCACTCCAGGTTCACCAAACTGCTTAAGAATGTACAGATCCTTATCCAGCAGGTCCACACGAAAGCCGGAGTCCTTGAGATTTGAAGCAAAGGCATCTAGAAATGGGGAGGCTATATCAATAAGTTCCTGGTTTTCTGCTAATTTTTGTTTCAAATTTTTTGGCGCAAGTGAAATAGGATACAATTTATACGGGTCGATACCTCGTTCTCTCGAACGTTTCCAGGAGCTTAATACTTCCGGTCTAATAAACCTGGCCTGATCTATTCTTCCTGTGGTAATAAATCTTTCCCAGTTTTCTTTTAAGCAAGCCAAGTAATTTAGGAAAGTTTTATATTCCTGAAGTTGGTGTTCGACTAAAATTTCATATTCTTTTGGCAAGTGCAGGGCTAAGTTATCTTGAGAATGCATTTTCAGCCGCGCCCTCCTAAAGTTACTAATTTCGTAGACCCGGGTTCGCACCCATCTGGTATTTCGTATCTACAGCTATAACAAAACGCCGGGGCGACCATGCCTGAAAGCCCCGACGATTTTCCAATTATTTTATCCTGCCCCAACGGATCACGCTGATTTTGCAAGCATGCAGTAAAGTTACTCCTCCCCGGCTCCAGGAGAGGCTTCCTTCTCCTCGCCGGCTTCTTCCTCGCCCGGCACCCTTTCTACTGCCGGGGCCACCACTGTAGCCACCACTTCTTCGGAATCGTTAAGAACCTTTACGCCGGGCGGCACGGGGAGGTCCGCCACGTGAACAGTATCCCCTATTTCCAGCCCTGAAACGTCCATAGTCACGGCCTCGGGGATGTCCGCGGGCAGGCAGGAGATTTCCAGCTCCCGCAGCTGTTGCTGTAGAATGCCTCCCTGCTTCACCCCAACCGGCTCGCCTTCAAGCTCCACCGGCACGGTGGTGGTAATCTTTTCCGTGAGGGAGACCTGCTGGAAGTCGGCGTGGATCAACTCGCCGCGCAGGGAATCGTACTGAAGTTCTTTAATCAAAACCTTGTCCTGGCGCTCCTGCCCCTCTCCGGTGATCTTCAGGTTAATTAGAGTGTTCCGGCCGCCCTCACCGGCCAGGATGTTCTTCAGTGCCCGTAACTCTACCTCCACCGGAATGTTCCCGATAGCCTTGCCGTAAACAACAGCGGGAATTTTTCCTTGTGCTGCCAACCGGTGCCGGTAACCTTTCCCCCGGCCGGTTCTGACTTGCGCTAACAGACTGGCTTCCATGGTAACCATCCCTCCTCAATCCTGCATAAAATCGCATTCTTCTCTAGTATTCCCTTTTTTTGGTCATATCAACTCGGAATGAAGCATATGGATTAGGGACAGGAAAGCTACCAAAAAGGGGGGCAGCAGATGCGCAAGAGCAAACAATTTACTGGCATGCCGGTTATCAGCCTGCAAGAGGGACAGCAAATCGGCGTGGTCCGGGGGCTGGTGGTGAACCCGGAGAAGAAAGCAGTGGCCGCCCTGATCATAGAACAAAAAGGCTGGTTCAAGGAACAAAAGTATATCCCCTTCAACCGGGTGCACAGCGTAGGGGAAAATGTCATTACCGTGGACCGGAGCAGCAATGCCGAAAGAGGCGCCAAACTGCCGGATATTGTGAAACTGGTCAAGGATCGCATTGGGATCATCGGCACCCGCATCGTCACGGAAAACGGCACCCTTTTAGGACAGGTGGACGAATACTATGTGGACCTGGAAGCCGGGGATATTGTGGGCCTGGAGTTTTCCGGCGGATTTCTTGACAGCGTTATTTCCGGCCGGGCCTTTTTGGACACCGCCTTTGTCCGCACCATCGGCAAAGAAGTAATCGTCACCAGCAACGAAGCCCTGGCCAATGTAATCAAAATTGAGGGTGGGCTGGCGGAGTCTCTGCGCCAGCTACAGAAATCAACCAGCCAGGCCTGGGATACCACCCGGCAAAAAACCCGGGAACTGGGAGAAGCAATAAACCGCTCCCTGGAGCGGGTCAGGGGGCCCCGGGATGAGGAAACCACCTGTTCCTGCAACCAGCACCACGGTCCCAACGGCGAGGCCCGCGAGCAGACAGAACAGCCGCCTCAAGGGAAGTAAACAAAAGCAATATGCCGGTGTAAAACCTTGAAACTTTGCACCGAAAAAATGCACCGGTGCCACAGGCCGGTTAAGCCGGCCTTATATTTTAATCGAAAAGCTTGCTTACCGATAGATCTTCATGAATGCGGATGATGGCCTCGCCCAGCAAGGGAGCCACCGAGAGAATTTTAATTTTATCAATCATCTTTTCCGGGGGTATGGGTATGGTATTGGTCACCAGCACCTCCTTGATCGGCGCTTCCTGCAGGCGCTGGACCGCCGGCCCGCTCAACACAGGGTGGGTGCAGCAGACGTAGATTTCCCGGGCGCCAAATTTCTTCAGTGCCACCGCACCCTGGGTAATGGTACCGGCGGTATCAATGATGTCATCAATCATGATGACCTTTTTGCCCTCAATGTCACCCACAATATTCATAATTTCCGCCACATTGGGTTCGGGCCGCCTTTTGTCAATGATGGCAATGGGCGCGCCAATGCGCTCGGCCAGATCCCTGGCCCGAGTTACCCCGCCCAGGTCGGGTGAGACAACCACCACGTCCTTTAACCTCTGCTGGATGAAATACTGGGCCAGGAGTGGTACCCCGGGGAGATGATCCACGGGGATATCAAAGAAACCCTGGATCTGCCCCGCATGCAGATCCATGGTAATTACCCGCCGGGCACCGCTGGCAGTGAGGAGGTTGGCCACGAGTTTGGCTGTAATGGGGTCCCGGGCCCGGGTCTTCCGGTCCTGCCGGGCATAGCCATAGTAGGGCAAAACTGCCGTAATACGCCGGGCAGAAGCCCTTCTTACCGCGTCCACCATTACCAGCAGTTCCATCAAGTGCTCGTTTACCGGATGACAGGTGGGCTGGATAATAAAAACGTCGGCCCCCCGCACGCTTTCATTTATCTTGACCTGGATCTCCCCGTCGGAAAAGCGGGAAACCTTGGCCGCGCCCACACTAACACCCAGGTACTGGGCAATTTCTTCGGCCAGCTGGGGGTTAGCGTTGCCGGTAAAGATTTTTAATTCTTTACGCGATGACATCCTTCTACCTCCATCACTGATTTCAGAAAACCAGGGTGCCCAACCCGGCGGCCCGGGGAGCATGACTACCCCCTCCTTTAATCACCGGCGCAAAAAAATTATTTTTCTTCACAGGATTCTTTTTTGGACTTCTTCTGGAGCCAGTTTTCTATATTCCGCTGGCACCCCCGCTCAATACCCAGAGCCCCCGGGGGCACATTTTTGGTGATGGTGGAACCAGCACCAATAAAAGCCTTCTCCCCCACTTCCACCGGTGCCACCAAATTGGTGTTGCTCCCGATAAAGGCCCCGTCCCCAATAATGGTGGGCCACTTCTTTTCCCCGTCATAATTGCAGGTAATGGTCCCGGCACCTATATTAACACCCGAACCGACGGTGGCGTCGCCCACGTAGCTCAAGTGGGGAATCTTACTTCCCCTCCCCACCACCGTCTTTTTCAATTCCACAAAGTCCCCCACCTTAACATCCGGGGCCAGAACACATCCGGGCCGGATATAAGCAAAGGGGCCAATGGTACAATTATCCCCGATTTTACTTTCCCGGATTACCGAGTGCTCGATAACCACGCCGTTGCCTGCCTGGACATTGATCAGCCGGCTTCCCGGGCCGATGATACAATGCTCACCGATTATGGTATCTCCCTCGATAATCGTAAAGGGGTAGATCACCGTATCGCGACCTATCTTTACATCCCGGTCGATAAATGTGGAGGCGGGATCCATTACCGTCACACCGGAGAGCATCAGCTCTTCCACTACCTGCCGGCGCAGGTAATTTTCAGCCCGGGCCAGCTGCCGCCGGTCGTTGATCCCCTCCACTTCGCGGGCATCCTCCACCGTCAGCGCGGCTACAGGCTCACCCTGCTGCACGTAATGGCCAATAATGTCAGTGAGGTAATATTCCCCCTGGGAGTTTTCCCTTCTGAGGGTGGACAGGGCGGCAAAGAGCCCGGGCGCGGAAAAACAATAAATGCCCGTATTTATCTCCCTCACCGCCAGCTCCCCGGGAGTGGCATCCCGTTGTTCCACAATTTTTTGTACCCGCCCCTCCCCATCCCGGATCACCCGGCCGTAACCGGTGGGATTTTCCAGGCAGGCGGTAAGGACCGTGGCTCTGGCTCCCGCGGCGGCATGGGCCGCCACCAGCCGGGCTAAAGTCCCGGCAGTTACCAGCGGAGTGTCCCCGCAGACTACCAGAATGGTACCGGGAAAGTCGGCCAGCAGGGGAGCGGCCTGGAGCAGGGCGTGGGCCGTACCCAGTTGCTGGTGCTGGAAGACCACCTTTGCCCGGTCCTGGACGGTACGGGCCACCAGGTCGCCGCCAAAGCCGGCTACCACTACGATTTCTTCTGCCCCGGCCCCCTGTACCGCTTCCAGGACGTGTTCAATCATGGGCCGGCCACAAACCTTATGCATTACCTTGGGCAGGTCGGATTTCATCCGCGTACCCTTACCTGCCGCCAGAATTACGGCCGCCAGTGACATCAGGCGTCCCCCTTCTTTAAAGGGATCGCGTGAAGGGGCTGCCACCGGCAGCCCCGCCGTTTAAAAAACCAGTTCATGATCCTGATCAACATGATTCAACAAAAAGATTCAACAAAAAACGTGAATTTCCTTTTTGCCGGACAGTTTTTATACTTTTCGCACAAAAAGAGAGCATAGCGAGCCAAAGAAAAGTGCAGGTCCTTAACTATGCTCTGCTTTACAGAAAACACAACACCTCATAGGTCGGCCCTGGAGTAAAGGGCTAAATGGCCTGTTCATAGGCCTGTAACACCGCGGTTTCAATAATAGCCCTGGCTGAAGAATTGATGGGGTGCGCTATATCCCGGAATTCACCGTCAGGGGTTTTGCGGCTGGGCATGGCCACAAATAAGCCCTTGTTCCCCTCCACTACCTTTACGTCGTGGATAACAAACATATTGTCCAGGGTGACCGACACAATGGCCTTCATTTTTCCCTCGGGGAGAATTTTGCGCACCCGCACATCCGTAACAACCACTCCCTCACCACCTTCCTGAAACCCCAACTGCCTTTTTTAGATCACCGGGCAGCGCGGACCTACCCTACCCGTACCTGTAAACCTGTTTTCTCCACGAATGTAAAAATTCCTGCAATTTTCCATTTCACTTTAAAAAATTTTTCCCTAAATCCTTTCTACCCTGTACCCTTCCCGGGTCAGAGCGGCCATGACTCTCTCCATATGCTCCACGTCACTGGTTTCCAGCAGCAATTCGACTTCTGCCTGTTTTAAGGGTACCTGGGGCTTAATGCGATCGTGATTAATGGAAATTACGTTTGCCCGCACGGCTGCCAGCACACCCAGCAGGCGCTGCAAACTGCCCGGCTGATCCGTAACCACGGTGCGCAGGCGGATGATGCGGCCGGACTTAACCAGTCCGCGTTCAATGATGATGGAGAGAATATTGACGTCAATGTTTCCCCCGCTTAAAACCAGGGCCACCTTCGCCCCGGGTAAAGACAGGTGCCCGTGCAAAAGGGCGGCAAGGACCACCGCCCCGGCCCCCTCCACTACAATCTTGGAACGCTCCAGGAGCATTAAAATGGCCCGGGCAATTTCTTCGTCGTCCACCAGCAGTACATCATCCACATAACGGCGCATAACCTCCAGGGTAAACTCGCCCGGACGTCGCACGCTGATCCCGTCGGCGATGGTGGCGGTAGTAACCAGTTGCTGCCGGTGGTCGCCTTTAAGGGAAAGATAAACCGCCGGCGCCCCCCGCGATTGGATACCAATTACGCGCACCTGGGGTTTTAAGGACTTAATGGCCACGGCGATACCGGCAATCAGCCCGCCCCCGCCAACGGGCACCAGCACGGCGTCCAGATCGGGCAACTCGTCCAGCAATTCCAGGCCTATGGTGCCCTGGCCCGCCGCCACCAGGGGATCGTCAAAGCCGTGCACAAGGGTGGCTCCAGTCTCTTTTTGCATCCGGCGGGCGTAATCAAAAGCCTCATCGTAACCGCCCCCCGCCAGAATCACCTGAGCACCGTAACCCCGGGTGGCCATAACCTTGGAAATGGGAGCACCCTCCGGCATGACCACCGTGGAAGGAATGCCGGCCCTGGTAGCCGCATAGGCCACCCCCTGGGCGTGGTTTCCGGCAGAAGCGGCAATCACACCCCGCTGCCGCTCTTCCAAAGTCAAAGACATGATCTTGTTGTAGGCGCCACGGATTTTAAAGGACCCGGTCTTCTGCAGGTTCTCCAGCTTGAAATAAACCTCTCTGCCGGTAAGCCGGGAAAAGGTGGTTGAATGGTCCAAAGGTGTGTGGTGAATGACGCCGGCAAGGCGCTTTCTGGCTTCCTGGATCATGGCCAGGTTTAAAGGAATTGACATTGTAAAAACACCCTGTTAAGTAGATTCAAGTTAACCCACCGTACCCACGGCGCCGTTCTCTCGTCTTAAGGGTTCGCGATATGTGGCTTTAACCGCTAGTAAGCCTGTTGCAGCGTTCTGGTCACCAGGGCCAGATCCACGGGTTTGTCCACATCCACACCCACTTCCGGGTAGCGACTGATTACCACTACCCCGCGGATGCCCAGCAGGCTGGAAACCCGCGCCTGGGCTTCTTCCAGCGTAACCCGGTTCAAAAGAAAACGAATCAAAAAGCCGAGGCCTACCAGGCGACACAGGCGCAGGGGGCTTTTTCGGGCGGCCACCAGCTGCTGCCCCAGGGGCAAACAACGGGAAACCACTTCCGGATTAAGCAAAAACAGGTTGCCCCCGGTGAAAACACCTTCTTTAAGATTGACGTAGGTCCGCCGCACAGGAATGGCAAAACGGCTTTCCACAGCTTCCTTCGGTACAATGGGGTAGTACAAATCCGCCTCTTGATCCTGGCAGAGTTCCAGGAAATCTTCAATGGCCCGGGGGGTGATCAGGGGGATGTCTGAACTGACCAGCAGCACCCGGCGGGTACCCGGCAACTCTTCTAATCCCCGCTGGACGTTTTCCAAAAGACCGCTGCCTGCCGGAACAACCCGCACCCGATCGTCTTTGAGGTGATTCACCAGCTCCTGCCTGGGCCCCACCACTACAATCCGGTTTACCCCCCTGGTCTGGGCCAATGCTTCCACCACATACTGTACCATCGCTTTGGAGCCAATAGGAATGAGCGCCTCGTAGGGTACCGAACTGCATTCCTTGAGCGGCCCGTTATTGGGACTGCCGGCCAGAACCACCGCATCCACCATTATTCCTTTGCCTCCCCAAGGGCGTTTAACAGGCTCTGTTCGGCATTTTCAATATGCTCCCGCGCCAGGATCTGGGCCAGCTCTACGTTGCGTTCACTGATGGCTTCCACAATTTGCTTGTGTTCTTCCAGGGCGTGCCTGGTTCGTCCCGGTTGGGACAGGGAAGTGGCCCGGAAGCGTTGAATTTGATCCGCCAGGTTGGTGATGATCTGGACCAGCCTTTCGTTCCGGCTGGCCTTGTAAATGAGTTCATGGAATCTGGTATCCGTTTCAACCAGTGCTTCCAGGTCGTGGCCGCTGACTTCGTAAGTCTTCACCAGTGCCCGTTCCAGCTCTTCCAGTTCCTCTTCGGTAATCCGCTCAGCAGCCAGACCGGCGGCCAGCGCTTCCAGTGCCGCCCGTACTTCAAAGACATCGACAATATCCTTTACCGAAATACCCGCCACATAGGCTCCCTTGCGGGGCACCATGACCACAAAACCTTCCAGTTCCAGCTTCCGGATGGCCTCCCGCACGGGAGTACGGCTTACCCCCATTTCCTCAGCCAGCTGAATTTCCATTAAGCGTTCCCCGGGTTTCAGACGGCCCTGGATAATCGCTTCCCGCAAAGATTCAAAAACCAGTTCCCTTAAAGGTTTGTAATTATCCAGTTTAATTGGAATTAATCTCGGTTCTTCCACGGCCGCCACCCCTTTTTCTGGTCATAACACTTATATTTTACCTGCAGCCGTTAATTACCGCAAGTTTTATTGCATGATTGCAAAAACGGGTGTACAAAATCCGCCCCAGCCCCGGGTTCAGCCGCCCGGCCACCCGGCGGGCCTCTTCTTCATCCCGGCTAAGGCCAAAAACGGTAGGACCACTGCCGCTCATGACCACCCCCAGGGCACCGGCCGCTTTCAGGGCTTCCTTTACTGCGGTAACCTGGGGGTAAAGGGAAGTTGTTACCGGCTCCAGTGTATTTTCCAAAAGGGCGGCTACCGCGGGTACATCCTGGCGCTCGATAGCCGCCACCATGGCAGGGGTATCGGGATGAATACCGGGCAAAAGGCGGTCGTATTCCCGGTAGATCTGGGCCGTAGATGCGGCCAGGGGTGGGGTGACCAGAACCACTCCCAGAGGGGGAAGGGGTTTTAGCGGCGTGAGCAATTCCCCTTTTCCCCGGGCCAAAACCGTACCCCCTACGAGGCAAAAGGGTACGTCCGCCCCCAGCTTTGCGGCTAAAACAAGCAACTCCTCCCGGGAGAGGCCCAGGGACCAGAGTTGATTCAAGGCTGCCAGGGTGGCCGCCGCATCGGCGGAACCGCCCCCCAGACCGGCGGCCACCGGGATATTTTTGGACAGAAAAATATGTACCCCCTGACGGCACCCGGTGACTCTTTGCAACAGTTCCGCCGCCCGGTAGACCAGGTTTTCCGGGCCGGAAGGCAAAAGGGGGCTGTCGGTCTGGAGCTCAATGCCCTGGGGGCGGGGAGAAAACACCAGCCGGTCGCAAAGGGCTATGCTTTGCATCACCGTTTCCAGTTCGTGGTAACCATCGGGCAAAAGCCCAGTAATGTCCAGGGTAAGGTTTATCTTGGCACGGGCCAGCGCTTCAAGCACGGGCAATATCTCCCTTCGGTAAATATTCAGTGAACCCTGTTGGATGCGGTGCTATCCTCGCTTACTCCAGTGCTTCACGCCGGCAACACCGCATCCTTGTCATAACGTTTTTTACTGAATATATAGTTTTACGTTTAGTTTTACGTCGCCGGGAGAATATTTCCCTGCTGCCCGCTTTTGTCTTTTTCGCCGTCTCCTGGCTGCCGGCGGGTGCGAAACAACTCTATGGCTTTGACCACCGTGTCCAGCTTTTCGTAGAAAATGGCCACCGTATCACCTGGCTTTGCCGCCAGAAGGGCCCGCAACACCGCCTCCCCTTCGGGCAAAACCACCCGGATTCCCCCCGGATGCATTCCCCCTTCCAGGGCACCTTCCCGCAGGAGGGCGGCCACTTCCCCGGGCCGGCGCCCGCGCCGGTGGGCATCCTCTTTGATCACCAGGGCCGAAAAGTTCTGGCCGGCAATGCGGCCTACCTCTCTTATTTGCTCATCCAGGCGGTCCCCGGGTACGCCGATGACGCCAATTAACCGTCCTTTAAAGTGCCGTAACACATTAACCATGCTGAGGTAGCCGGCGGCGTTATGGGCGTAGTCGATTACCACCCGGATGCCCTGCGCATCCAGGATATTTAACCGCCCGGGGTTTTGCTCCAGGTTGCAATGGAAGCCCTCCAGGCCGGCCCGGATGTGCTCCATGGATACACCCAGACCCAGACAGGCCGCAGCTGCCGCCAGGGCATTCTGGATATTGTGCCGGGCAAGACCGTCCAGAGAGGCCGGCAGCCGGCGTACTGAGAGCAACCGGCGCACCTGCTGGCCCCGGGCCACCACCAGCATCCCGTTCTTCACAAACACCGCCGTACCGCCGGCACCCAGGTGGCGGCGCACGGTGATATTATCCGGCACCAGGGAGAAATAAATGATCTTGCCCCGAACCCGGCCGGCCATGGCCAGCACATGGGGATCATCGGCATTGAGCACCGCAAAGCCGTTTTTATGGACGGTTTCCACCACCAGGGATTTTACGTCGGCCAGGTCCTCCAGCGTCTCGATGCCGTCCTGCCCCAGGTGATCCCCGCTGATGTTGGTGACTACCCCCACGTCACTGCCCTCGTAGCCCAAACCGGCCCGCAGGATCCCCCCCCGGGCCGTTTCCAGCACGGCCACACCGACCTCCGGTTCCGTCAGCACCAACCGGGCGCTGACCGGTCCCGTAGTATCGCCGGCAAGCACCCGCTGCCCGTCAATGTAAATGCCGTCGCTTGTAGCCATGCCCACCACCAGGCCGGCCCGGGCCAAAATGGCTCCGATCATCCGGGTGGTAGTGGTCTTGCCGTTGGTACCCGTTACCGCCACAATGGGAATGCGGCAGGGTACGCCGGGAGGAAAGAGGTGATCCACAATGGCCGCACCCACTTCCCGGGGCAGGCCTTCCATCGGGTGGGTATGCATACGCAGCCCCGGCGCGGCGTTCACTTCAATTACCGCCCCGCCCTGCTCCTCTAATGGGCGGCCGATATCTTTCGCCACCACGTCGATGCCGGCCACATCCAGACCGGTCAGGCGGGCCACCCGTACGGCCAGCCGGACATTGGCCGGGTGCACCTGTTCCGTAACATCCACAGCGGTCCCGCCGGTGCTGAGGTTGGCGTTGTCCCGCAGGTAAACGGCCTGCCCTTTCCCGGGCACATCCCGGGGTGTGAAGCCCTGGCGGGCGAGGCAAGCCAGGGCTACCGCATCCAGGGAGATTTTGGAAAGGGGCCTGCCGTGCCCCTCACCCCGTCGCGGGTCCCGGTTAAGCTCCTCCACCAGTTCGCGGATGGTGCGCCGCCCGTCTCCCATCACCCGGGGAGGCAGGCGCAAAGACGCGGCTACCATCCGGCCGTTCACCACTAAAAGCCGGTATTGCCGGCCGGGAATTTGTTTTTCCACCAGCACCTGCCGGTCATAGTAGCTGGCCAGTTCAAAGGCCCGGCGCACCCGGGCTTCTCCGGACACAAAAAGACTTACCCCCTGCCCGTGATGCCCGTTGACTGGTTTGATGGCCACAGGGGGTCCCAACTTTTCGGCCAGGGCAAGGGCCTCTTCCACCGTGCGGGCAGTCCCCGATTCGGGTACGGGCACCCCGTGGGCGGCCAGCAACTGGTTGCATAACTGCTTATCCTGCACCAGGTCGACGGCAGTACAGGGAGTGTGATCCGTAATGGTAGCCGCTATCCGCCTGGCATACCGCCCATAACCCAGCTGGTAGAATCCTCCCCCTAAAGGAAGGACCGGAATCCCCCTTTTGCGGGCCGCCTCAAGGATCGCCCGGGTGCTGGGGCCGCATTCTTCTTCCGCAGCCTGACGCACCCTCTCCACCAGTTCCGCCACTTCCACCGTCTTTTTCTCCAGCAGGGCCTGCACCAGTTCCACCGCCGCCCGGGCGGCGGCCAGCCCGCCGGGGGCAGAAACATATTCAAAGATTACTTCATAAACCGTTTCCCCGTCCCCCCGGCGGGTCTTGCCGTAAATCACCTCCTGGCCGGCCAGCTTGCAAAGCTCCAGGGCCACATGTTCCACCACGTGGCCCAGGTAGGTACCCTCTTTTAACCGCTCCACAAAACCCCCGGGGCGCCGGCGGGAGCAGTGGTGCTCACCCAGGCCGGGCAAAAGGGACAACAACCGCCGGTTGAAATCCCCCAGCTCGCTGGTGGGCCGGCACCCGTCGGGGGCCAGATCCAGGATTATTTTAATTACCGGCCGGTAGCTGTAAATGTTGCTGCCGTAATAGGCCCGTAAATCCAGAATCTTCACCTTTGTTGCCCTCCGCAAAACAGTTATGTTACCAGTATTGACCAACAAACCGGGAAAAATACCATGGGTAGCGGGAGGGTAAAAAGGTACGCGTCTGGGGCAAAGGGCAGTTCAACATTCCGGCTGAAATTATGAAACAGATTAAAGTATTCCTGGACAGCAACGTGATTATTGCCGGCCTGGCGTCGAGAACCGGCGGTTCGCCCGGCATTCAGATCAAACCAGATCCCTGAAGGCCTCTCTCAAGAGTCTTCTGGTGTAAACGTGTTCCGGGTTTTCGAATATTTCGAAGGATACACCCGTTTCCACTATTTCACCTCGATACATAACATAAACTTTATCGGCAATTTTACGGGCCAGATGCAAATCGTGAGTAATATACAGCATGGCAAATCCATGCCTGTTCTGGAGTCCCCTGAGCTCCCTTAAAAGATTGGCCTGGGTGGAAGGGTCCAGCATCGAGGTTACTTCGTCTGCAATCAATAATTTCGGTTTTGTTACCAGGGCGCGCGCAATTGCCAAACGTTGTCGCTGTCCTCCACTTAAGGCGTAACAGTAACGATTTAAAAATTCCCGGGAGACGGGCAGCTGTACCTTCTGCAAAGCCTTAATTGCTTCTTCTTCCCTCTCTTCTTTACTGCCCCACTTAATTATGTCCAGCGGTTCTCTAACCACTTCCAGAACCTTCATGCGGTGACTGGTGGCAGAGAATGGATCCTGGAAGATTATTTGCATACCCCCCAGCATTTTAGTGGCCCATCTTCCCTCCACCTTTTTGTTTTTAAAAAATACCTGGCCCGCATCGGCCGGCAAAACCCCTGCCAAAATGTGGGCAAGCGTAGATTTGCCGGAACCGGATTCCCCCACCAGGGCCACCACCTCACCGCTTTTAATTTCCAGGCTAACTCCTTTTACTGCCTCAATTTCTCTATCCTTCAATACGTATTTTTTTCGAATCCCTTCAGCCTGAAGAAACGTTTCGATACCCCCCTTGTGACAGGCTACCATGCGCTCAAGGGCTACATACCTGAGGGGAGGCCTGGTCTTACTGCAACTTTCTTCTCCCTGGCAACACCGGGGATAAAAAGCACAACCTTCCATAGAGCCTCCCAGGGGAGGCTCCCCGCCAATTCCCCACAGGTCTTTATATCTAAAGAAATTGGGGGAAGAATTCAGCAACCCGCGGGTATAACAGTGCATGGGATTTTTAAGCACCTCGGAGGTAATCCCCAGCTCAACCACGCGCCCGCAGTACAGGGTCATAACTCTGGAGGTAAGCTTTTTAACTGCTCCCAAATCATGGGATATTAAAATCATGGCAAAGCCCAACTTTTTCTGCAATTTCTGCAGCAACTGCAAAACTTCATTTTTACTTGCCGGGTCCAGCGAGGTGGTAGGCTCATCCACAATCAGCAGTTCCGGATCACAGGACAAAGCCATGGCCAAAAGTACCCGCTGCCTCATTCCCCCTGATAATTGGTGCGGGTAATAGTGCCGCCACTCCGGCTCAAGGCCTGCCATTTCTAATAATTTGACAACCTTTTGGTCAATCTCCAGGGGGGATAAGTTATAATGAGCCCGCAAAGGCTCTCCTACTTGTTCTCCAATGCTGAGTACGGGATTAAGCACTTCCAGGGAGTTTTGAAACACCATGGCCATATCTTTCCAGCGATAATTTCTCAGTCTCTTTTCCGGCAACCCCACCAGGTTTTGACCCTTGTAAATTATTTCCCCTTCAACGATACCCTGTTTTATCAACCCCATTATCCCCAGGGCCAGGGTACTTTTCCCACACCCGGATTCTCCAATAATCCCCAGGCTCTCTCCTTTTCGCAGTTGCAAGGACACGCCGTCAACGGCCTTTACCGGCGGGTGTACGGCGTGATACGCAATGGACAGGTTTTTTATTTCCAGCAAATATTGATCAGCGGTCACGGCGAATACCCCCAAGTATAAATGTTTACCTTCCCATGCGCGGGTCGACCATTCGTTCCAGCTCACGGCTGATAAAGGCCAGGGAAATTACCATTATAATCAAGGCCAGCCACGGGTAGAGCAACCACCATTTCCAGAAATCCGTATAGTATATCCCCTTAAAATTGGTAGCATGGTGAATGATTAAACCCCAGCTTTTGGAAGTAGGGTCCCCCAACCCCAGAAAGGAAAGCCCGGCTTCGGCAACAATTGCCCTCCCCGAAAGCCTGATCATATTTACTGCCACCAAAGGGAAAACTTCCGGGAGAAAATGCTTCCACATTAGATACCACACGCCGGCACCATATGTCTCCGCCGATTTGATATAGCTCCGTTCCTTCAACATCAGCATCTGGGAACGCACGATTCTGGCGGGGAAAACCCAGGAAAACAGGGCCAGCACTAAAATGATGTTTAGCAGACTGGGACCGAAAAAAGCTGCCAGCACAATCATCACCGGCAGGTCCGGCAACACAATCATAATATCAATTAATCTCATTAAAACCTTATCGGGCCACCCGCCCAGGTACCCCGAAACAATGCCAATCAGGCCGCCACCCAGGGCTGCCAGTAAGGCAGTACCAAAACCCACAAGCAAGCTGACCCTGGCCCCGTAGCATATCTGGGCCCAGAGGTCAATACCAAGCTCGTCGGTACCCAAAGGGTGCCCTCCTCCCGGCGGCACAAGAGGCGGTCCCGATGAGATATTGTGGGGATGGATGGAAATATAAGGAGCCAGGATAGCTACCAGCAGGACAACCAAAATCACCACAAGACCGGCTTTTCCCGGCAGGGAAAATTCTTTTACCCGCTCGACTATTTTCACCAGCAACTCCGGCATTCTCCCCAAGGTTATCCCCCATGTATCCCGCTATAGTCACCAATACGCGGGTCAAGCTTCCTGTAAACTAAATCGGCTAGAAAATTAGCCAGCAAAACACATATGGTTACCACCAGGAAAATCCCCTGAACAAGCGGATAATCATGGACCATAACTGCTTCCCTCATTAAATGCCCCAGCCCCGGGTAGGCAAAAACATTTTCCACCAGAATTGCGCCACCCACAAGGGAACCAAGGCTTAAAAACACCCGCGTTACTATGGGAAGCATGGCATTCCTCAAGGCATGGCGAAAAATGATGCGTTTTTTGGGAAGTCCTTTGGCCCATGCAGTACGCAGGTAATCCTTTTCCAGCACGGTCGTCATACTGTTTCTGGAAAGCAAATACATACCGCCCAGCCGGGCAATGGTCAAGGCCATCACGGGCAGGAAAGCATGATGCAAGATATCAAGCAATTTTTCCCACCAACTACTATAATTGGCAAAATGCGTGATGGCCCCCGACAAGGGGAATAATCCCAACCCGGCGGCAAATGTAAAAAGTAAAACGAGACCCAGGAGAAAGGCCGGAACCTCTGACAGGAGAATCAAGCAAAAAAACAAGAATTTGTCCGGCCATTTCTCCCGGTACCAGGCGGATATGCTGCCCAGAATAGTACCGAAGACAGTACTCAGCAGCACTGCCGCTATTACCAGAAAAGTCGTCCACGGTAAGCGGCGCAGGATGATCGTGCTCACCGGCTCATTATAGTACAAGCTGTACCCTAAATTTCCCCGCAACAAATCAGACAGGTAAGACAGGTACTGTTCGGCAACAGGCCGGTCCAGCCCGTAGTATTCAAGATAGTACTGTCTCTGTTCCTCCGAAAACCTTGCCACCTCCTGGCCTTCGTCTGCAGACATGTACAAAAAGGGATCACCAGGCATAGCCCGGGGAAGTAAAAAGTTGAGGGTCACTATGACCCAAATGGTAAAAAGATATTCCATTAGCCTGGTGACCCTCTTCCTTCTCAATTAAGATTAACCCCTTTCCAGGTAAGACAGCTTACTATGAGTTAAAGAATGGTGGTCAAACATGAACATCCAGCCGTCATATTTGGCCGGCCTGTACACGTTGTAACCGGTAGTGTAGTAAAGGGGTATTTCCGGGACATCTTCAGCCAGGATTTCCTGAGCTTTAAATATCAACTCTTTGCGCTTTTGGTCGTTAAACTCCAGACGCTGTTTATCCAGTAAAGCGTTCAACTCCTCATTTTGATAACCCGGCGTGCCCGGAGCAGAAGCCATCAATGCTCCTCCTTTAGAATAACTGGCAAACCTTTCGCGCAAATAATCCGCATCATTGCCCCAACCACCGTGCCCTGTGATGGCAAGCTCATATTTATTCTCTCTAACACGGGCATCCCGGGTCTTCATATCCACGCTTTGCACTTTTATCTCAATGCCTGCTCTGGCCAGTTGTTCTTTCAATACTTCCGCCAGCCTGACTTCACCGCTGGATACCAGCAGGTTGAAGGAAAGTTTTTCTCCTTTTTGATTCTGGCGGATGCCGTTTTCGTCCAGCTTGTCGTACCCCAATTTTGCCAGCAGCTCGCCTGCCTTCTGCAGGTCAGGCTTGTACTGCTTCACACCAGGATTATACATCACATGGTCAGGGGGCAGGATGCCGGCACTGCCGGGAACGGCAGCGCCCCGGGCCACCTTGTCAATCAGCTCTTGAGCATCAATGGCATAGGCAATGGCCTGCCGCAACTCTTTATGCTGCAAGATCGGATAATCCTTCATATTGAACAGCAAGCGGTAGCCCCAAAATGCAGGGCTTTTAACTATTTTGTACTGCGGGTCTTTTTGGAAACGCGGTAGTACATCGGGCGTGATGCCGGCCAGGTCAATCTCCCCTTTTTCAAAGGCCAGCACTTCCTCACTAACCGGCACAAACTCGATTACTTTGACCCTCTGTTTTGGTCCCCAGAAGCCATCAAACGCTTCGAAACGGTAAGTACCGTGTTCCTTGCTGTACTCCGTCAGGCGGTAGGGGCCGGTTCCGATGACTGCTTCCGGCGCAGTGAATTCCTTCGGGTTGTCCACTTTTTCCCAAATATGTTTGGGAATTATACGCACCATGCCCAGCTTGTATAACATGGCTGCATTTGGTTCTGTAACGGTGATCAGCACCTGGCGGTCGCCAACTATTTCTACCTTCTGAATATCTTTTTTATCCAGCGCCCCCCAAACCATCGGGTTTTTAGTTGCGTAATCAAAGGTGAATTTCACGTCCTCGGCGGTCAAAGGCTTACCGTCCTGCCACTTTACGCCATTGCGCACAGTAAAAAGGTACTGTTTGCCCCCTTCTTTGACTTCATATTTTTCCGCCAGCCAGGGGATGAGCCCTTTTTCGTCCCGCTCTAAAAGACCGTCGAAAATCAGGCACATCTTAAAGCCCCCCGGCCCCCGGGGATAAACAGCATACGGTGTCGGGTAACCCCAGTCCCCGCCGGCCAGACGGATAACATCCACCTGGCCCTGTTCCTTAGCTTTACCTGCGCCGGCCTGCCCGGCCTGTTTTGCGCCGCAACCGCACATCAAAAAGATCGAAGAAAGCACAAGCACCAGTACAGCCAGTAAATGTCTTGCTATGTTGTACCTCTTGCTAATCATCATGACCCTCCTTCGTTTAAGTCCACGTTCAAATTAGAACTTCATCAACCCGCCACAGCATCATACCGGTGCAAAAGGTGGTTTCCTGGCGAAAAACGCCGTTTTCGGCATGCTCTTTTACATAGCGCTCGATTGTCCGCCTGACATCGGGAGTGATATCCATATAGCTCCAGAAAAATCTTGCCAAATTCTCCACTGCTTTTTCCACCGGTTCTTCCTCCACCCGGTTAACGGTAAAAAATTTGAGGTTGGGCCGGTAACCCATGGCATAGAGCAAACCAAAAGGATAAATAATATCTCCTGGATTATCACCTATGTCTTCACCAAAGAACCGTTGCCAGAGCTCGCGGTGCGCCTTTTCCCAACGTTGTCCGGAAAAAGCGCTCAAGTAGCAAAACTTCCTTGACGCTGCAAGCATTTTTTGCAGTGTTTCCGGGTCCCGCACCCCAGGTGTCATCGAGGCAAACACCAGATCAAACTGGCCGGCCAGCCCGTCTTTTTCCACCTCCACTTCCTGCCAGGTTCGCTGAATAATAGTAATGTTTTCTACCTGCTCGGCCCTTGCCCTGTCTTCCAATATTTTTACCATCCCGGCGGCAGGTTCAAGGGCGGTTACCTGCTCGCACAACCGGGCCATGGGGATGGCATAGTTACCCGGCCCGGCCCCAATATCCAGCACTTTGACCTCAGGTCCTAGCGCTCCTTCCCGTTCCAGCATATCCAGCACCATTTTTCTTCTGTCCTGGCCCCTGCCATTGCTGGTACGCCGGGCAAACCAGCTGGCGCGCCTGTTCCAATTTTCCACCATCTCTTTCTCGCTACGGCAACGCCGCCGTGTTAACGGCGAGTTTTCCCGGGCATCCTGCCAGAGTTTCACCCAAAACTCGCGATCACCAACCGGAAATAAATGCAAAAAACCACCTCCTTTCCTATTCAGCTATTTCAAAAAAAAACCATGAAGACTCCTCTCCTCTCCTGAGGACGATAAACCTTCATGGTTTTCATCTTTGAAATTTGTAGTTTTAATAGAAATTAAGCCCCAAGCTGGTTCTAGCTGGATAATTGGATGACTTCGGTCATCCAGCATTCCTGATTTATAATATTTCGCTAATTAGCATGTAAAATCCTTCTTTGGCAGCCCGCACCCATATCCTACCTTTGACCAAAAATTCGCCGGCTCGTGGTAGGCCACCCTCGCAGGCCAGTTTCACATGTTATTCCCGTTGGAACCACAGTGGTTCGTTTTTCCTTCAGTTATGAAAGACAAGTTTTCCGCACACCGGATCAGGGCCGTCTTCTTACCCCGGCGCTTGCCCTCCAAAAGAAGCTGGTCAGCGAGGCTGATGAGCCGTTCCAGGTCGCGGTCGTCATCAATTAAAACACGTCCGGCAATTGCTCCACCCATGCTGACGGAGACATTCAGTTCCGGTTCCGACACGGAAGCCAGCGCAGAGCAAAGAGAGGAAAAAATGCGCCGGGCAAGGACATTAAATTCTCCCGGTTGGTGAACGAGAAAGAACAGGACAAATTCATCACCCCCGTACCGCCCCACCAGATCATCCTTCCTGACCTGATGTCTCAACAATTCCCCTACTTTTTTCAGGACCATATCGCCCACCGGATGCCCGTAACAATCATTTATGGTTTTAAAATTATCCACGTCCATCATCAAGACGGCCACGTGGGGAAATTCGCCCCCCGCTTCCCTGATTAAATACAAGCACCGCTCCATAAAAGACCTGCGGTTAAGAACGCCTGTAAGGGGGTCATAGCTGGCCAGCCATTCCAGTCGCCGCCGGGCCTGGTGGAGGAGTTCGTTTTTTTCCTCCAGTTCTTTTACTTTCTGCTCCAGTTCGGACAGAGTGTCCCGTACCCGTAAGGCCATATTGTTAAAGGAAGAAGCAATCCCGGCCAACTCACTGGTCTGAAATTTGCTGCCTGGAAAGATATCCTCCTTTTTTGATGGATCGAAACGGGACAAGCGTTCAGCCAGATTTTTTAAGGGATATACTATTTGTGCCGCAGCCAGGGGATAAAGGAGGGTTGACAGCAATATCACCAGGATAAGTGTACCGCCGAGAGGAACACACAATTGCCGCAAAGGTTCCTCCACAAGCCCTCCCACTGAAGCCCAAGCCCTTACCCTGAGGTTGGTTCCCGGCACCGGCGCGCCGACCTCCAGGTTTTCTTTCAATCCGAAGGCCTTAAGTAACAACCTGTCCCGGGAGGAGGGTTTTTCTTTTTTCCCGGCCAGATAAAGAACAGCACCATTACTATCTTCCAGGTAAATGACCGGCATTTCCCTGAGCCGCAGTTTGGGCTGGTAACCAAATCCAAAAAGAAATCTGGGGGCAAAAATTTGGGCAGGCTCCGGTTCCACCGGGAACAAAGGCCCGAGTTGGGCCGGGTCTATTCTTTTTACCAGCCCGCCTTTACTGGCTGCAATCCTCTCTCCCTGGAAAGAGAAGAAAAATCCATCTTCTCCCAGAGTGTGCTTCAGGGAAAGGGAAATAATCTGGCTTTCGTATAAAGCCATCTGGGTCAGGTATCTATTTGCCCAGGCAACGGTTTGTAAGGTGAGGTACTTGGCTGTAGCATAAACAGCCAGCAAGGTGGGAACCAGGGCGAGGGTAAAGAACCACACGGTAAATACTTGAATTATACTGCGCCTTCTCCCACTCCCTGACATCAAACCGCTTCCTCCTTAAAACAGGCCAGGAAAGCCCGCGCTCTCTGAAACAGGTGGGGATCCAGTTTTTTACCCCCCATTTCTGCCATCACTTTAAGAGCTTCCCCCGAACTCAAGGGAGAACGGTAGGGCCGGGGAGAGGTTAGAGCATCAAACACGTCGGCCAGGGCTAAAATTCTCGCCTCCAGGGGAATACCGTTACCTTTCAGGCCCTCGGGATAGCCCGTGCCATCCCAGGACTCATGATGCGCTTTGACTGCAGCCAGGATACCCCCCAGGCCCCGGATCCCGCGGCACCTGCTTTCCACCAGTTCAAAGCTCCACAGGGGGTGCCGCACTATCATTTCCCACTCGCTTTCCAGCAAAGGGCCGGACTTCTCTAAAATATAACGGGGCACCAGCAGTTTGCCTGCGTCATGCAGGGCTCCGGCCCCAAAAAGGAGTCGGGGCCTGCCGAGCCCGAGGAAGCAACTCAATCGAAAGGCATACTTTGCCGTGCGCACACTGTGCATCAGCAATTCCGGGAAAACAGCAAGTTCGGGGAAAAAGCGTTCTAAAAAAGGATAAACCGTTGACAACAAAGGGGGTTCACCGGCCGGGAGAACATTCACAAATATCCCCTCCCCAAAAATTAAGGCCACAAAGGCTCCTCTCCAAAAAGCTAGAGAACCAGCCTTCGTGGCCTAATTAATAATCCGCAGTTTTAAACCCCGGCTCAGTCAGGAAAGCTCCGGCTTTCTGCCGTCAAAAGTTCCACATGATTTTTGTTCGACGTTTTTTATAAAATTCCTTCTCAAAAACTGCTGCCGGGGGAGTAAGGTTTTTGGGATTTAAAATCATATCCGTAACCCTGTGGCAGAACGTGCAGGGTTGCCCCGGTGAGGGCCAGCATGGGCTGGGGGTGTAAATCGGAAGCGTTGGTATGCGTGATGGTCCGCCCGTCCACCACCGTCACCGTGCCGGAACCCAGCACGTTAAAACGACCGTCCGGCGTAACTATGATGGCCGTATCTTCATCAATACCGATACCCAGAACATGGGGATTATGGGCCACGGCGGCAAGAAGCCGGCCGATGCGCCCCCGCTGGGCGAAATGCTGGTCAATCACCACGCCGCCAATAACCCCCAGGCCGGGAGCCATTTTCACCGTATTCTTTCCGGGAGAACGTCCGCCCCTGCCGCCCGCGATCATGATCTCGCCCATGGCGGCCGCACCGGCACTGGTGCCGCCGATCGCCACTCCCCCAAGGCTGGCGGCCTTCAAACTGCGCTCGGAAAGGGTTCCCCCCAGGACTCTGGAAATCCTTAACTGATCCCCACCGGTAAAAAAAATGCCCGTGGCCCGTTGCAAAAAGGCGGCATGGCAGGGGTCCCCGGCCTTTTCCCGGCTGTCCAGGTGGACCGGCAAAACTTCCCCTGCCCCCAGCCGCAGGAACACCCGGCGGTAGGCCTCACCCACTTCCCCGGGCAGACGGGTGGCCGTGGTAATCACCACAATGCTTGCCCGTTCTCCCCCGGCCAGGCGGACGAACTCGCGCAGGATGCGGCATTCCCCGTCCTTGTCTTCAGCCCCGCCGATGAGCACCAGGGGACCTCCGGGGCCTTTTTGCAAGAGTCCATTTACTGCCATTTAAGACACCCCGCTTGATAACCCATTTACAATTGTTTTACGCCGCACCAAAAAAATTAATCATCCACAACAAAAAAGCCGGGTAATTTATGCCCGGAAGCTTATCCATTCCACTGAATACAACTGTATTTTCCTGTTTGAATTAGTTTTTAACGAAATAAAACACCCGGTTTGGTAAAATAGCATTGTAGATGAGCGCAGGTTAACTGAAACACTGTAAATGAACAGGTTGATTGTGATAGGATTGAGGAGAGCTGTCCCTATGCAAATATCGGGCATTTTTCTTAGACCCGGCACCGAACTGCAACCGCTAAACTCCCTGCAGCCGGGGCAAATGGTGCAGGTGGAGGTCCTGAGGGTGGAAAACGGTCTCGCCGCGGTGCGCATAGGCGGCCAGACCTTCACGGCCACGGGGGAAATACCCTCCCCACCGGCCACATTCTGGGCCCTGGTGCGTGAGGTTGCCGCCGGAACCCTGCACCTGCAGCACATCACCGGCACACCGGACCAGAACGCGGCACTGACAACCATGGCCAAAGTCCTGGGCATGCCCGCCGGGCCCGAAACCACAAAGCTGCTGCAGGAAATGGTCAAGTGGCAGCTGCCCCTGGACCGCTCCCTGGTGGAGATGCTTTTCTCTGCAGCCAGGGATCTACCTCCCCGGGAGCGGGCGGCCTTCTGGGCCGCCCGGGTGTGGCTGGAAACCCTGGATTTACGCTTTGACCCGGGCAAGGTGAAGCAGGCCCTGGACTACCTCCTGGGAAGCAAAGAAGCCACTCCCCGGGGGCAGGAGGTGTTGAACCAGGCGGTACCAATTTTTCCGAACCAGGAAATGGTGAGCTTTTTCACCTTTCGCGGGAAGGGAATACACGGCGAGCTGTATATGGTAGACAGCCGGGCCGGTAAGAAAGGTAAACAGGACTTACCCCTGGCCCTGGTGGTGCGGGTGGAAACCCCGGTTCTTGGGGAAACCTGGGTTTACCTGACCCCGGGCAAGGAGGGACTTACGGCCAGGGTGGCCGTGGCAGAAGAAAACTTCATCTCCCTTTTTAAAAAGGCTGCCGGGGAGTTAAGGGACAGGCTGGCCGCCCTGGGGTATTCCATTGATGATATTCAGGTCACTGCACGAAAGATCTCCTGTATCTGCGAACTGCTGCGCCCCCACGAACCGCCGCCCTACCGGCCCGTAAACGCGCTGGTTTAAAAGCGAAAGGAGCTGCCGCCATGTCCCAGGATAAACCTAAGGCCGCCGCAGCCCTGGCCTATGACCCGGAAAAGGATGCCGCTCCCCGGGTGGTGGCCGCCGGTCGCGGGCAATTAGCCGAAATAATTGAAAAACTGGCCCGGGAAAACAACGTACCCGTTTACCACAATGCGGAGCTGGCCCTGACCCTCACCGGCCTGGGCGCCGGCCGGGAAATACCGCCCGGGTTATACCAGGTGGTGGCCGAGATCATTGCCTGGGTGTACAGGATGGAGCAGAAGGCAAAGTAAGGCAATTTGACCTGCCCGTACTTGACCCATGTTTACCGCCGGTCAATCCAGCGGGCAGGCTGATGGCTCCTGATCCTCGCTCAAACAACTGTGGTTAAATCAAAATCCGCCGCTCCTTCATATCATGATGTGGAGGTGCAAATTCCGGGATTACGAGGAGGGAACGACAAAAATGTCGGGCAAAGGAGTCACTGCCGGTACCCACCTGCTGGTGGAAACGGCCCTCAGGCGGCTGCATCATTTCCAGGGAGATACCCTGGTGCGCACCTACCCGGTGGCCGTGGGCAAGCCGGAAACTCCCACACCCACCGGGGACTACCACGTGGTAAACAAAATGCTCAACCCCGGCGGGGTACTGGGTACCCGCTGGATGGGGCTGGATATTCCCGGCGGTAATTACGGCATTCACGGGACAAATAACCCCGGCTCCATTGGCAAGGCCGTTTCCAACGGCTGTATCCGCATGTACAACCACCACATTGAGGAACTCTTCCCCCAGGTGCAGATCGGCACCCCTGTACGCATTGTAACGGGAACAAACGCTGCCCAGAGCAACCCCGGGGAAACATACGTGATCCAGCCGGGGGATACCCTGTGGCAGATTGCCCGCCGGTTTGCTGTACCCCTTTCCATCCTGATTGAATTGAACAGCCTGGCCAACCCCAATGAAATCTACCCCGGGCAGGTGATAGTCCTTCCAGGCTCCCAATCAGCCATTTAATACCTCTGGTATTATCCGCCTGCCAGATTTAATATAATTTAGCAGTGGAAAAACTTTGGGCGGCGCTCATCCATTCTATCCTTCCGAAATAACAGTCGCCGCCCACATTTTAAATTATATCCCACGAACTCGATCTGGCAGGTGAATATTTTGGTTACGGTACTGTTAATGGCCCTTTTTGCCGGTTTGAGCACCTGCCTGGGCGCAGCGCTGGTGCTGATCTGGGGCCGCCCGGGGCGGCGATCCTTTTCCTTTTTTCTAGGGCTGGCGGCGGGAGTAATGCTGGCGGTGGTGCTCCTGGATTTAATCCCGGCAGCATTGACATACGGAAGTTTACTCCAGGCCATTCTGGGATTTGCCGCCGGCCTTTTATTGATGACTGCTCTGGACCTTATTTTTAGCCCGGAAAACCGGGCCTGTGTCCACGATTACCGGTATTTAAAAATGGGCTACCTCATCGCCGCAGGCATTGCCATGCATGATTTGCCGGAAGGGCTGGCCATTGCCGCCGGGTTTGGCGAACCTGCCCACCTGGGCCCCCTTCTCGCCCTGGCCATAGCCCTGCACAACATCCCCGAAGGGATGGCCACAGCGGCTCCTTTAGCTGCCGGAGGGCTTTCCCCCGGACATGTGCTGGCATTAAACGGCCTGGTAAGCCTGGTTACTCCTTTCGGCTGCTGGCTGGGCCTGCTGTTGATTAAGGCCTCCCCGGCCTTTCTTTCTTCCCTCCTGGCCCTGGCCGCGGGGGCCATGGCCTACATCGTTAAAGCAAAACTGCTGCCCGAATGCCTGCGCCTGCACCCGCCCATGGCCTATCTGGGACTTTTTGGGGGAATTGTCCTGGTGTTCTTCCTGAACCTATTTTTTTAACAAAAACCACGCTCCCCCGGCCATGAGCAGGGTGCCCACCACACGGTGCCAGGTAAAGGGAAGCTTTTCCAGGCCAAACAGACCCAGGTGATCAATTAAGCTGGCGGTGAGCACCTGCCCAATAATAATCGCCGTGGTGGCCGGCGCCACTCCCACCTTGGGAATGCTGCGCACTACCGCATAGACGATCAAAACCCCCAACATGCCACCCAGGTAGTAATACCAGGGAGCCTGGGCGTAGTCGGCCAGGCGGCCGTCCCCCAGGTGAAAACCAAATAAAAGCACGGCCACCAGGATCAGTCCCACCAGGTGAACCACAAAGGTAGTTTCCAGCAATCCGATCACTTTGCCCAGGGCCGCATTTAAAGACCCCTGCACGGCCATGGTCACCCCGGAGAGGGCGGCAATAGCCAGAGCCAGTAATCTAACGCTCAACCAGTCATACCCCCCACTTTTGTCTACGCTGTTAATGTTCTTCCCCGGGGCAAAAATTATGTGCGGCCGGCCCCTGAGGAGCCGGCCGCCCTTATCTAGCATCGGTCCGCTTTTCTTTTTCCAGCTGCGACCCCCATTTCATTACCTGCCCTTTCACCTCACTACCTCCGGCGGGGGTCGAAACCGTTTTTCTTTCACCCATGGATGCCGGAACCGCCGGCGGCGGACGCCGGGGTGCCCCCTGGCCGCCCATCATGCTGCCCAAAAGGCTGAGCAACATGGCCGGGTCAGGCCCCTGTCCAGGCTGCTGGTTCATCAGCGCCATCAACAAGGCCGGGTTTAACGGTAAAGGAGGGGCATTCTGCTCCGGGGGAGGCGGTTGACCCGGCGGCGGGCCGCCCGGCATACCGCCCATCATCTGTAAAAGGGTATTGAGCATGGGATTAGGACCCGCCATTACCGCCTGGGAAGCTACGCCGCCCATTTGCTTATTCATCAAGCTCACGATCCCCAGCAGGTTCAAAAGCCCGAGCATCAGCATGGTGTCGTCATGGCTTGCTCCCTGTTTTGATTGATAATCCAGCAAAGAAAAAAGCACTTGTTCCAGATGGTGTCCCTTTGCCTTTTCTTCGGCCATTCATTAATCCCCCTTCCTCTATCAGGTATATTCACCTCCCGCGCAAAAGTTGCTGTCACCGGATAGGCTTTTACGACGTAGTATAACTTAGAAAAAGCATTGCGAAAGGAGGAATTAAAAGGTGGCAAACCAGGCGCTCCAGCCCAATAACCCCTTCACCCTGTTTCTAATTCTTATCCTTTTGATACTCTCCACCAGGCCAAACGTGGAACAACAATTAGCCCAGCTGACTTCGCTGCTCCATGCCACCCAACAATCTGTACAGATATTCCGGAGTGGGATGGAAACCTTCCACGCAAGTCTGGTACGGCCTTCAAGCCAGGTGAACCGGGAATAATTTTCGGGCTATCAGAGCTTGAGGTTCCAAACATAAAAATGGTAGAAACAGGGGAAGGAGGTTTTGCAATGTCGGAATCTTACAGTGGACAGTTTCACCCGCTTTCGATCCCTTTGTTGCTCATGTTATTCACCAGATCGGATATGGAAGACCGTTTAAGCCAGCTGGCCTCTTTTCTTGAAGCCACCCGGAATGCCCTTAAAACCATGCGCGCGGGATTGGAAGCGTTGCATGTGAGCATGATGCAACTGGCCGAAGGGGCGAGCTCAAGCCAGCCTGCCACACTTCTGCCCGCCGGCATCCCGGTAGGCCCGGAACCGGCACCCCCCGCCGGGGTGAAGTTCCCGGATACTCAACTGCCGGAAAACCAAAACCCCTAAAAATACTTGGGGGTTCCCCACCAGGAACCCCTATATTTATTAGTTTAGTCTTTAGCCATCTTTCCCCCGGAAGAGGCGGCAGGTCCCTCATTTGACGCCGGGGCACTTCCTTCCGTGGAAGGTGTTGCCGGGGAACGGGGAGGGTTTAATGGACCCAGCAGGCTGCCAAGGAAATTGGCCAGCTGAGGAGGCGTTTCCCGGTTACCAGCCCGGGAAGGTCCGGTAACACCCTTTCCGCCGGCCTCCACTTTTGCTTCCTGCCCCTGGATCCCGAAGCGGTATCCCATGAGATTGATCAGCCCCATCAGGTTCACCAGGCTAAGTAAAATGAGGGGATCTGTTGACTGCCCTTTTAGTTCCAGCAACTGAAAAAGGGTTGCCTCCAGACCCTGATGTTGCCCCTTTTCCCCCATTTGACCTCCCCCCTAAAACAGTCCCGGCAGGTGGGGTAAATTTATCCCCGTCATTTTGACCACTTCGTCCTTCAGCTGCCTGCGCGCCTCGGCCAGGGCCTCGTTAAAGGTATCCCGGACCACCACCGCCAGTTCCCCCCGGTCCATTAAAGCCGGAGCAGTGGGGCCAAAACTTACCTCCAGCACCTGTTGCAGCCCGTTCACTGTCAGGCGCAATGCCCCCTGGGGTGCCTCTTTCGTGACCACAATACGCCGGGCTTCTTCCTGTAACTCCTGCAATTGCTGGGTCAGTTTGGGCGTGTTGAAGAACACCATTTTCCCCTCCTGTGGACCTGAAGTATCCCCAGTTTTTTAAAGCCCCTGTTTTGGCTCGGTAGCGAGCGACTTGAGCTGAGCGGCCAGCCAAACTTAGCGAGGCGAAAAGCGAAGGCAGGCCCGAGGGCATGGATGCCCGAGGCCGGCAACTGAGGCAGGATGCCGAATTTGCCGGGAAGCCTGCCGGAGCTTTGAGCCGAGCAATAGTTTGGCCCGCGAGGCTCACCGGAGCGAGCGGGAGCCAAAACAGGGTAGTTGGAAAGTGGGGATAACTCAGCCTGTGGACAAAAAGAAAAGCTGTGGTGAACAGCTCTATTTGTCGAAAATGCAAAATAGCGCTTATCCTTTAACTTGCTTTATATCGTTGTAGAGCCGTTATTGATTTACTTCTATCTCAGGCCGGGAAACCTCCGATACACTCAAAGCTGGCATCATCGATCTTAACCGTGTTGGTGTTTCCGGTAGCAGGATTAAAGGTGAAACGAACCAGAGCAGTACGGGCACCGGCTGGGGAAACAGGTATGTTCAGGGTAAACTGCTGGTAGTTGTTATCAGGAATGTTCACGCTGCCAATGCTCTGGACGGCGCCGTCAATCTGCACCCCGTTGCGGTCAAAGAAGCGTACCTCCGCCACCAGGTTGAAGGCACTGACGGGAGCAGCGGAAGCCACATTTTCCCGGGCCCAGAAGGTCAGCTTGTAAGCCCTGCCGGGAGCTATGGCCCGGCGCACGGTCTGGAAAACGACGGCAGTTTTTGCAGGAGCGGCAGCACCTAATTCGGCGGCCAGGGTGCCGCTGTGAACTATGGTAGTGGGAGTGACGTTGGCCGTAGCGCCCCAGAAGATGGGCACATTGCCCGCCCATTGTTCAAAGCTGGGGTCTTCCAGCAGGTTGCCGGGAGGACAGAGTTCGGGTGTCGGGCAAAGTTGCACGAAGATCTGCCGCTCTTCCACCACCTTGACCCGCACGATAATCACGCCGACCTGGTGCAGGCGGCTGGCCCGGACCAGCTCCCAGGTAATATCAAACTTGGGCTTGGGAAACTGCACCATGACATCATCTTCCCGGAGTATAGCCTGGGGCTCTTTGAGATCAATCATCTTGGTAAAGGGTACGTTCTCAGCAAAATGTTTTACTTCATCCCGGTTATTGACATAAAAGATCTGCTTGTGCAGCACCCCGCTAACAATAATCTTCTTGACCACAGCTACATGTCCGACAACGTGTTTGAAATGGTTTTTCCACTCGTGATTGATTTTGGGGAACCAGTGGCCGATGCTCTCGTGGATGAATACCGGTTCGGCCTCCAGGTCTTCCACCCGGGCGTCAATATGATCCACCTTCTTGGCCAGCTCGGGCAGGGTGACGGTACTATCCACCAGCACCTGCACCTCTTCCTCGGCCAGTACCACCGGTACCTTGATCTTAAGGCACATTACCTCTTCCGGCTCGGTATAGACATACTCGATGGGCATCAGACTTACCTCCTTATTTTTAAATAAAGATGGCTGGTTAAATTAACCCTTGGCAGGAGGACAGGGAACCTTAATTACATCCCCGGGCTGGAGGTTATGCGGATCTTTAGTGGGGTTGGCTGTTTTGATTGCCTCCACAGTGGTGCCAAACTGCTGCGCAATTTTCCAGAAGGTATCCCCAGGCTGTACGACATAATCGATGGTTTGCCCCGGCGGGCAGATCACGGGAGGAGCGGGAGCAATGGAGACAACCACATCCCGCTGCAGCGACTCGGTCACCTTGACCGTTACCTTGAGCACCACTTCCAGGGTGACGTTCGGCCCCTCGGCGTCGGCTGAAACAAACTCCACCACCGGGCGCACATCCACGTCCATGCCTTCCCGGGCACCCTTAATCTCCACAAAGGTGCGGAAATTCAACCGCCGTTCCAGGGCGTGGACGGCCTGGTCCGGCTTTTTAGCCACATAAACCAGGTGTACGTCCACAAAACCGCGGACGATTACTTTATCATTAATAATCTTTGTTTCGGTCACTTTAACTTCCTGGACGGAAACGTCAATAATTTTCTCTACATCGGGCTTGGGGTCCGGAGTCTCAAACGTATCCCGGAGCACCACCTGGGTGCTGTCCTCTCCCACCACATGATCAATCTTGAGCCTGGTCATGGTGGCCTGGACGCCGGTGATCTTCGTAATGACGTTGATCTGCCTGGGCTCGGTAACAAAGGCCGTCAGCATCAAGACCACGTCGGCCCGCAACCGGTCGCCATCCAGAATGTCCACGTCAGCACTTTCCACTTTGACATCCACCCGTACATCCATATCGGGTTTCGCCCCGGGTATTTCCACGAAATCGCTGAAGCGGAAGGTCCGGTGGAGCTGGTGAACGGGCTGGTCGGGCTCGGCAGCCACGTACAGCACCTGGACGGTCACCGTACCGTCAATGATGACCTTATCTTTAATGATCTTTTTGCCGGTGATCCCGGCAGTGGCATCCACTTCCAGGATTTTTTCCACCGGCGGCTTTTCATCCGGTACATGAAACTCCTCGCTGACGATAACCTGTCTGGTCCCGCTGCCCACCACATGGGCTACCTTGATGGTTTCCACCTCGCAGGTGGCCCCGGAGGGACACACGGTAACCACATCCACATCCTGCATCTGGGTCACTTTAACAAAAACACTGAGAACGGCGGTTACATCAAACTGCCGGGGGTCGCTGGAGCTGCGGGTGATGCTGACATCTTCCACCGTAACCCTGGCCGTGACATCCATGCCCGGCCTGGCCCCCGGAAGTTCCACAAAAGTGGTGAAGGAGAGCTGCTGGTGCATGTGGTGTACCGACTGGGAAGGTTCAAAGGCCACGTAAACAATTTGCAGGGTCAGGGTCCCCTCCACAATTGCCTTGTCCGGAACCAGTTCAATTTTCTTGATCCTTGCTGATTTATCTGTGGAAAGGATTTTTTGCACGTCAGGTTTTGGGTCGGGTACGGTGATTTTGCCGCGAACCACGACCTGTTGCGTGTCTTCGCTAACCACCTGGTTAACCCGCAACCGTTCCGTGACCGTTGCGGCGGTTCCAACCATGGGGCATACTCCTCCTTTCAAAGTGGTCTATAATATATATATGAGCCGTGCCAATTAATGTGCGGAATTTTGGCAATCCCCCAGAAAAAGAAAAAATCTCCCGGTTAATTGCAAACCGGGAGATTTGCTGGATAAATCCAGTCAACCAGTGAACATCTGCACGAAAATCTTCCCGTAGCGGGGACTGGGAACCACTCCGATGCCGATCTCCTTAAAATCGGCGTTTAAGATGTTGGCCCGGTGGCCGGGTGAATTCATTAAGCTTTTATGGGCAATCTCCACCGTGGGAGCACCCGCCAGGTTCTCGCCGGCATAACGATAGGTGATACCAAACTGGCCCATCATTTCAAAGGGACTGCCGTAGGTGGGAGAAGTATGGCTGAAATAGTCCTTCTCCACCATATCCTTCGCTTTGAGCCGTGCCACCTTCACCAGCTCCATGTTCACCTTCAGCGGGGCCAGTCCGTAGCGTACCCGCTCCTGGTTCACCAGCTGGACCATCTGCTGCTCGTCCACCGTAAGACCGTCCACCGGCCCGGACTGCGGTACCGGCTGTGGATCAGGCTCAGGCGCAGGTTGGGACACAGGCTGAGGTGCAGGTTGAGGCGAAGGCTGTGGCTGGGACAACCCGCCCTGTCCACCTGCTAAAAGCTGCACTATATACAGTCTGGAACCCTTCCGGGCTACACCCACCCCTATCCGGTCATATCTGGTGCTTAATACATCCTGCCGGTAGTCCGGAGACTTAATTAAGGCCCGGTAAGCGCTGTCCACCGATTGGGCCAGAACCAGGGTTTGGGCGGCATAAGTGTAACTGATCCCTTTCGCTTTTAACAGCTGGGGCAGTGAGCCGGACAATCCGCCAAAACCCCTGTCCACCATCTCGCCGGCCCTCTGCCGGGCCAGTTCCACCAGCCGGGAATCGGTCCGGAAGGCCGGCAGGCCTTCTTTGCTCCTCTCCTGGTTAACCAGTGCCAGCATACGGCTCTCTTCCAGAGTTGGGGCTGCCTCCCGGACGCCCAGGGTGGCTTCTGGAGCGGGAACTTTTTGCCCCTCCCGGCTGTCTAAAAAGTTAGAACTGCAGGGAACCGCAGCCTGGGCAAGGGCCGGAGAAAGAAAAAGCCCCCATAACAACAGCGCACCTAAAATCACACCAACCAGCGACTTCACGCTTCTGTTCATGACCACACTCCTTTTCTTTTTTTCGCCCTGGTTGTCCCGGGCGTTTTTATCTAATCTATCAAATAAAGCCACTTTCCGGCAAAAGCGCTATTTCGACGTAATCTGCCATAAAATTAGCAGAGGATCCAGATACCCTCCTTTATTGGCTGATTATACATCTTCTGCGTCCACTGGGGTATTCTGTAATTTTCCATCAGCCGGGGGTATAAATAACCGCTCCCAGTCCCTCGGTAACTGCCAGGCATTCCACTCCCGTATCCCCTTTAAAAAAAACCGTTAAGATGAACAGGCCCCGTCGAAAGGCCTTGCGAAAACGCCATAGCAGCAATTCATCTATATTATGTAATACTTTCGTGACCACTCCTTCACCCTGCAAAATCAGGGCATAGCGACCATCAGATTGGCGTGCGGTCACTATCTGAAAGGACCGGGAGCGCTCAGTCAGGGCATCGATTTTGTCCATAAAGCAGCGGGCTATTCTTACGGCTTCCTGGCGGGTATCAATCAGCGGTCCAATGGCCGGGATTTTTCCCCCCAGCATTACCAGGGCAACCTCCGCACCACCTGGAAGAAAATGATCAATCACCACCGCTTCACCTCTAGCTACGACCTTTGCTCAAGGCAACAAGCTGTTTAAAACTCTACCTCCAGCTGGGAGAGCACCTGTTCAATGCGGTTAAAAACCGTATACTTATCCGAACCGGCAAATAAAAGCCCCACGGCCCGCTTCTCGCGATCCAGCACTAAAGAACCGCTATCCCCGGGCCGGGAAGTCATATCGGTGACCACCTGGTCAGTAAACCAGCCCTTTTCGTCATTACCTATCTCCACCTCCAGGGTTACCCCAATGGCGGTAACTGCACCCTCAGAAACCCCGCTGGTGCGACCGCTTTTCATCACTCCTTGACCCGGAGCCACATGGGCCACACCTTCTACCTTCCCAATTTCCAGAATCTCATCGTCAATTAAGCCAGGGCTGTCCGGACGGGCTACAGCAGCATCGATAATATTGGCACCCCGGTAATGTTTTAACATTTTTAACTGATAGTGAGGTCTGACAAGGTGAACCAGTAGATTGCCCGCCCTTACCATGGCTTCTGCCACCGGACATTCAGTTTCCTGGACGCTGCGCAACAGGGGCGAAAAGCGCAACAACGTGCCAATGCGGTCCCTGGCCTGACCGCCGTCATGGGGACCCGGTTGCAGGATGGGATCCCCTATGGCAGCCCGCCCGTCCTTCCCGTCGGTAGCATTGGCCAGAATGTGGTTGTTGCTTAAAATCAGCGGCTCTTTGGTAACCCGGTCCTTCACCACCGCACCAAAGGTACCGGCGCTGATCTTGTAGTGGCCGATGCTCATTCCCGGCCGCGCCGGCCGTTCTTTAGCCGTGCGCAGGGAAAGCAGCCTGACTTCGCCGATCTCTATAACATCGGTAGGGAATCCGCCAATGTAGGCCGGCACCCGTTGTGCGCGTATCAGGCCCTCGGACGGCACCTTTTTCTTTACAAAGATAATGAGGGCGGGGCGATTGGTGGTTTCGCCGGACACCTGTTTGAAGCCAACCCCTATCCCGGTTACATTGGGCAACTGCAAAAGCTTTTCCCGGGATTTTTTCAGGACGCGAAAATACTTCTCCATAAAAAAACCCCTCCTCAAGGTCCTTGTGCCATCATATGCACAAGGAATGGAAGGGGTGACGTAACCTGTTAATAAGGGGATTTAGGCAACCCAAGGCGGTATTTTCCCCTGGTCTCCACTCCACCGATACCGGGAAACCCGGTAATGGTCCCGGCTATAATGTCCTGTAAAGCGATCTGAGCATATATTGATGTATAGGCGATTTTTTCCACCACAAACACCGGGTCAAAAGTATGAATGAGAACCCGGTGGGGTGAACTGGCAAAGTTTGCGCCTGCATCCAGTATGGCTTCATAGTGAGACTGGCAGGCCCCCGCAAAAATGACCAGATCATCCCGGCTTTTTTCATACAAACGCGCTTTTTTTACTGCTTCCACAAAATAACGGGAGTTATGGTAGCTGTTCAGGTCGGAAAAATTTTGAGTGTCCTTTTCAATGCCGTCGTGACCGGTAAGCACCAGTATATCGGGGCGGTGTTTCTGCAACAGTTCGATAACCACCTCGGGCTGTTTCTCCTCATCGATGTGGTAGCCAGAAGCCGGTATGCCCAGCTGACGGTAGGTAGTCAAGCATAGATCCAGGTAGTCATCGTCACCATCTATATGCAGCACCGAACCCGGAACATCAAAACTGCCTAAATTGGAAACCACGTCGTTGCTCCGGACTAAACGCTGCCGGTCCTGTTCCCGGCGCTTAAAAATGCGTTTCATATGTTCGTGATTTTTGGTCATAAACGAATGCCAGAAGGCAGCAACCTCGGCCGGTTCAAACTTGCGCAGGTCCTCCACCGGGGCAGTGGCACAAAGGCGCTTATCCAGCCCCTTTAAACGGGCACTTTTTTTACCATCTTCTTTTACAGTTAACTCCACTACTTTAAAAAAGATATCGCACCCGTATGAAATCCGCCCCACTATGTCCCCGACCTTGATTCCTTCCACGGCGGCTTCCTCCTCACTTTTTCCCCATTTTATGCTGGAACCTCTGGAAAAGGTGAGGACATTTGGTAACGAGCACCAGTATGGTTACATAAATTAAATATCAGTCGGCTTGAGAAAGGAGATTTAAATGCTGGTAGCTGTGGTTCCGGTGAAAAACGAAGCCCCATCTTTGGAAAAGGTTTTAAAGAGCCTGCTGGCCGTACCGGTGGACCTGGTGATCCCGGTACTCAACGGATGTAATGACTGCTCGGAACAAATTGTCCGGGATTATCCCTCCCGGCTGGTAAAACCGCTGGTTTTTGCCGATGCCCTGGGCATTGACATACCCCGGGCGGTGGGAGCAATCCAGGCCCAAAAGCTGGGCGCCCAGGCCGTCCTCTTTGTAGACGGGGATATGGACGGGGACATCGTGAACGTGTTACGGGAACTGGTCATGGCGGTAACCACAAAAGGAGTAGACCTGGCCTTAACCAACTGTTACCCCGCCGGAGAACTGGGCCGGCTTTCCGACCTGGCCAGCTACCTGCTGGAAATACGCCTGGCCTTAAACCGGGAACTGGGCCTGGCCCAATTAATAGGGCCGGCCTCCCCCTCCCATGGCCCCCATGCCGTCTCCCGCAAGTTCCTTAGCCAGATACCCTTACGGGAGCTGGCCGTACCTCCGGTAGCTCTGGCTCTGGCCGCCCCAAAAGGCCTGAAAATCGGGGTGGAGGCCACCATTGCCCACCGGCACCTGGGTTCCCCTTTCCGCAGCCCCGTGCATGCCCGGCGCATTGCCGAAACCATCATCGGCGATTGCCTGGAGGCTATAAATTTGGCCCGCGGCCTGCCCCGGGAACGCAGCCTCAACGGTGTCACCTACCTGGGCTATCATACTGAGAGAAGGTTTGATTTACTGGAGGCTTTCAGTTTGCCGGAAGGTTGACACAACGTGAGTGCCGGGCGCGGAGCAGGTGAGCGTGGACCCAGCACTCACTGACATACTAGCTCTACATAAAAGCAGAAGTGTCAATTAAACCTGAAATATCAGGAGCAGAGTCATATTTGGGTGAGTGCTGGGCGGCACCATAGCGGGTTCAATGAACATTTACTAAAAATGAGGCCTTCCGGGCGACAACCGCCCCGGAAGGCCACCATTTTTAGTATTTACGCCTCTTTTTCAAACATATCCTTGCCGACGCCGCACAGGGGGCAAGCCCAGTCATCGGGCAGTTGCTCAAAGGGTGTGCCCGGGGGGATGCCTTCAGCTCCTTCCGCGGGGTCGTATACATAACCACATGCCGTGCAAACCCACCTGTCCATGTTCTCACCTCGTAAGATTTTTAACTGCCGACCCGCAACCTCCTCCGGGGCAGGCAGGGGTTCAAGCAAGATCCTTTTTTTGCCCGGCCAGCCGCCGGATGTGTTTTTGCTCTTCATGGATTAACTTATCCACGGCGGAACGTTCCTGCTCCGGCACCAGCTGGCGTAACTCGTAGAAGAAAAGTAGCGAATCTTTTTCAAAGCCAAATCCCTCTTTTTTTCAATTTAATAATTCTCACAAAGCAGCTCGAAAAAGGCCTGGGGATGATTACATACCGGGCATACTTTCGGCGCCTCGGCACCCTCATGGATGTGCCCGCAGTTGCGGCACTTCCAGCGTACCGACCCTTCTTTCTTGAACACTTTTCCTTCCCTCAAATTCTGCAACAGGGCCCGGAAACGCCTTTCATGCTCCTCTTCCACCCGGGCCACGCCTTCAAAAAAGGCCGCAATCTCGGTAAAGCCCTCTTCTCTGGCCACGGCGGCAAATTCTTTGTACATGGTGGTCCATTCATAGTTCTCCCCTTGAGCGGCAGCCTCCAGGTTGGCCGCCGTATCGCCAATGCCTCCCAGGAATTTCAGGATGCGCTTGGCGTGTTCCTTTTCATTATCGGCCGTTTCCTGAAAAATGGCAGCGATCTGCTCGTAGCCGGCCTTTTTGGCCTCGGAAGCAAAATATGTATACTTGTTACGGGCCTGGGATTCCCCCGCAAAAGCAGTCCATAAATTTTTTTCCGTACGGGTACCGGCAAGCGGTTTCATGCAATCATCATCCTCCCCTGTTTATTTTTTAAATTAATTAAACTAATTAATAACTCAATGAGATTTAAATTTTAACCCCATTTGCCCTTGGAAATGTGGGTCTGGATTTCGGCCCTGGCCATCTGGGCCAAAATTTGGGCCTGCTTCTTGGCCGCCTGGAACATGGTGAGGCAGCCGGGATCCAGATTATCCTTGATGCCTTCATCAGCCAGGGCTTCCACCTTTTGCATGAGGGCAATCAGTTTGGCGTGGAGATTGTTGCTGTAGCGGGAACGATCGATGAGCCTGGCTTCTTCATCAGTCAATTGGGTGAACTTTTCCCGCGGGGCACCACATTTCGGACATTTTTCCGGGGGTTGATCCCCGTCATGGATGTAACCACAAACACCACAACGCCATTTCATTGTTTTTTCGGCCTCCTTCGACAATTATTTTGAAAAACCCTGCTGATAATGCCTTGTCTATATTATAGTAATAATTATCCTTACCATCAAGGGTTAATTTTCCATTTTTGCTTAAAAATTTTTAATAAATTTGTCGAAAAAATGGACTAGTCCAACCGGAAGAGCAACCTATTTCGTATGCTTGTCGGCCACGCTGGAAGCACCATAGGCTTCGGGCTTAATCCTGGCCTGGAAGCCGCTGCCCGTGACCATACCCACCACTTCCCGGATCAGATCTCTGGTTTCGCCATGGGTACCCACATCGATGTGGATTTCTACCTGCAAATCGTCCAGGCCGCACTCGGCAAAATGCCTGGCAATTAAGCCGCCCAATTCCAGGCTCAGGGCGGTTTCATAAAAGATTTTCTGCCTTAAGCTTTTAATTTTGCGCTGGATCTTTTTGCGGTAGTAATAGCGGGCGCCCTTGCCCAACCGGTGGACAATAACAGCCGTGATGAAACAGGTTTCCTGTTTCACCTGGGAATCGGAACCAATAATAATCTTGTAAGCCGAACTGGGCAGGCCGGTAATATAACCCATGATATCGGCCATCATTTGTTCAAAGGTTAACCTTCCTTTAGTAGGACTGGTAAAGTACATGGCTACCTCCCCATAGCCTCTTAATTCAGCATTCCATCAGGCGTTGCCGGCAGGCCCGGGCCAGGGCGGCAAATTCTGCCAGCCCCAGGGTCTCGCCCCGGCAACGGGGATCAATGCCGGCCCGCTTTAAGACTTCCTCCCAGATCGCCCGGGTCCAGCCGGGAAAAATTTTGGCCCCCGCCAGGGCGTTGGCCAGCGTTTTGCGTCGCTGGCCAAAGGCCCCGCGCACCAGGGTGAAAAAAAGATCCTCATCATCAACCGCCACTTCCGGTTCCTGCCGTTTGGCCAGCCGGACCACCGCCGAATCCACTTCGGGCTGGGGAAAAAAAACCGTCCGGGGAACACGAAAGAGAATCTCCGGGCGGCAGTAATATTGCACCGTAACAGTAAACGCCCCATAGTCCTTGCTTCCGGGCCTGGCCACAAGCCTGTCGGCAACCTCCAGCTGGATCATGAGCACCATTTCGGTAACACCGGATTGCCCCCGTAAAAGGTGCATGATCAGGGGGGTGGTGATGTAATAGGGGAGATTGGCCACCACTTTGTAGGTTGTTGCTCCCGTGGCCCTGGCCACCAGCTGGTCGAAATCCACTTCCAGGGCGTCTTTGGACACCACGGTGACATTTTGCAGACCGCCCAAAACCTCTTCCAGCACGGGTAACAGCCTTTTGTCCAGTTCCACGGCTACCACATGGGCGCAGGTGCCGGCCAGGGCCGCCGTAAGGGTACCGGCCCCCGGGCCTATTTCTACTACCACATCCCCGGGCGCAACACGGCTGGCCGTCACGATTTTACGCACGATATTACCATCCATTAAAAAGTTTTGTCCCAGCGACTTGCGCAAACGAATGTTGTGCTTTTCTAAAATGGCCCTTATCCGGCCGAAAGAAACCTGCTCGGACACTCCCGAACCCTCACTCGCCAGTTATTAACATACTCATATTATACCCTATTTGTTTTCCCTAATAAATTTAAAAAAGGGGCGTTTACCCCTTTTTTAACCAGGTTTTAATACTGTTAACAAATTTGAACCGTGCAGTTTACCTGCTTGCAACAATATCTTAATCCAAAACATAAACGTTCACCCGGCGGACACCCCAGCGCCTGGCCTCGGCTGCACTTTCCATGAACAGATCAACCCGGTTCCCTCGAATGCTGGAACCCACATCCAGAGCCGTGGCATAACCATAACCCTCTACATAAAGGCGGGTACCCAGGGGAATCACCCGGGGATCCACTGCCGCTACGCCAACACGCGGGGGTACTCCGGAGGCAGTATTGTTACCCGTATAAGTATAGGCATTAGCCACCATATCAATTACCCGGCTGAACCGGATGTCCCGGCCGCCCCGGGAAACCTGCTGCAGCGTACCCACCCGGACAACCCGGTCCACGGGCGGGGTAACCACCTGGCTGGCTTCCATGACCCGTTTAACTTCCTGCCCGTCATGATAGACCAGCACCCAGCGCTGCTTTTCCTTTCCCTGCCGGCCGGCCTGGACCACCTTTACCTGCCCGCGCATCAGGTTGGGGTCTGGTTCCCGACGGGTCGAATAGGGCAAAGGCACCATTATCTCCCTGGCCACCTGGCGCACCCTGATCACGCGAATGGCCATTCCGGGACGAATTTCTTCTTCGGGACCGGGCGTAACTATGTCTTCCTTACCCGGCACAATATCTGCTTCTTGAAGTGCTTCCCGGACAGTGGATGCTGCAGTGAGCAGCTTTAACGTTTTCCCGCCAGCAGTTACCGTAACCGGCACTGCCCGTTTAACTACCACCCGCATTCCTTCGGCAACCGGCGTCGCAAGATCGGGTTCCACCCGGTCCCGGGGACCTAACTGGATATCCTGTGTTTCCAAAAGATCCCCCACTGTGTTGACCCGGGTTTCTAAAGTAATTTCCCGTCCATCCACCACCAGGGTAATATTTTTTTTCGCCCAGGCATACCCGGCAAAGACCAGGCTACCCACTACGACTACGAGAAACAGACACAGGGACAGCAAAGTTAGGCGGAAATTACGGGGATGGATACCACCACGAAAGGGATTTCGCGGGCGACCGAGGGTAGACCATTCCACATTATCCCTCCTTTTACATTTGCTGTTTCCCACCTGGCTGAATTACTGGGTATTATTCGCGGTGCAAGAATCAATTTCCTGCCGCTAAAAAGAAAATGTTATGTCGACAAACAGCATCAAGTTGTTGGCATATCTTAAACTTTTAAGAGGTTGCCGGCAGAACCTTTTGCTTTATCCTATGCAGGAAGGTTGCAAAATGAACCGGAGCTTCCCTTGTTCCCTTTATTGTTCTAAATGAAAAAAGTCCCGTTTTTACGGGACGACGTGGTAACCGGGCACTACGTCTTCAGTTTCTTCACCCTAACCATGGGCGTCAATTTTAATGATCACGTCCCTGGGAACGGCTCCGCCCAGTTCCACCTGAATGGTTTTGATGATGGCGCAGGGCACCGGGCAGTCGGGATGCTTTAGCCTTTTGCTGGCCTTCTGGTATATTACCGAATCGATCATTTTGCCGAAGACATTGCGGCTGCAGTCTACCTCAGCCAGGTCCTCGTTTAAACTGCGCAGGTCCTGGCAGGCGCTGATAATCTGCACCCTCACCTTCATCTTGCCTATTTTCGTGACTTTTATCACACTGGTAAACCCACAGGCGCCAGCCATAACTTTGGCTTTGGCCATGTCGCCTACCCCTCTTCCCGGAAAAAACCTAACTTTAGCTAATTAATTATAAAATAAATACCCTGGTATGGCAACGGGTGAGAGTCTGTTACTGGAGCAGACCGGCGCCTGGGCAGCGCTAACCGCTTACCTTGATCAGGCAGTCTCCGGGCAGGGCCAGCCCGGCGGCCACCTCGACGGCCTTCATAATGCCCGCAGGCACCGGGCAGGCCGGGTGGGGAATAAACGGCGAAGAAAGGCGGTAGATCTCCCCCTCATGCAGCTTGCCGAACAATTCCTTATACGCGTCGACCTTTTTCAATTGCTCCTGCACCTTTTGCCAGTTGGGACATTCGCTTTCCACCTTCAGCTCCACCATACGCCTTTGTTCCGCTGTGGCCGAAACAATGGTATTAAAACCGCAGATACCGCCAAAGATTTCTACCTTCGCCACCGGCCATCCCTCAATTCTTTCAACTGCGTTTTACCCCGTGGGCAGGCCAGAATACAGAGGCCGCAAATATCCTCCCCCACCTGCTGCCGGTTTTTCTCCAGCTGACGTCGGCAGGCCTCCACATCGATATGGGGCACCAGCCCTTCATCCCGCACCCACTCCCGGTCAGTAATGGCTCCCGCAGGGCAGGCTTCAACACAGCGGCGGCATTTGCCGCAGCGGCCGGAAACATAGGGGGTAGCGCAGACCTCCAGAGGAGCGTTGGTCAGCACCGTAGCCCAGCTCAAGCGGGGGCCGTAGGTTTCGTTCACCAGAAGGCCGTTCTTACCGATCCAGCCCAGGCCGGCGCAGGTGGCCGCCGTCTTGTGGGGAAAGAGGGGGTACAGGCGGGCTACAAACCTGGTATCATGCCGGTGGGAATCGGGAGGTATGGCCAGGCATTTAAATCCATGGCTTTTTAACAGGTTAACCACCCGTTTTTGGAGTTGTTCCAGCATTAAATCTACCTGTTCATAACGGTTGGAATAAACAGGCCCCCGGGTCGTATGGATCAAGTTTCTCTCGGGAGAAGGATGCCGGATGGCCAGGGAAATGGCTACCGGCAGGTGCCGTAGTTCCCCGGCCAGGCCCCGGCTCACATCGCCAAAACCCACCAGGGTTGCCCCCAGTTCCAGCAAGTATCTTTTTATTTCAAAGGAAGTCAGGGAATGTTTTAGTGCCCTTTCCATGGCCATCCTGAAAGCCTCCATTCATTCCAGGTGGGGCAAGGGAAACGCTGTGGTTTTCCCTCGCCCCGGTTTAAGGGTGTTTGTTACCTGTTCTTGCGTGCCCACTTTTCCGAACCGTATTTTTTGACGGTGTCCACCATGGTGCGCAGGTTCTCCAGGGGGGCGGTGGGCCAGATGTCGCAGGAAGGCCAGACGGCGTCCACTCCCCCTTCGATACTGGCCAGGACGGCTTTCTCCACGTCTTCCGGAGTACCGTTGCAGAGCACATTGTAGCCGTCCACATGGCCGAAGAGCAGCGGTTCAGGACCAATGGTGGCCCGGGTCTTGGCCAGGTCGTTTTTCGTCTCCACGCTGATGGCGTCGGCACCGCACTCGTTCATCAATCCGATAATCAGGTTGGTATCCCCGCAGATGTGCAGGATTTTCGGCGACGGAATGTTTTTAAAGATCTTCTCCAGATGCGGTTTAATGACCTGGCGGAAGCTCCGCGGGCTGAGCACGTCAGTGGGAGCGCCCATTTCCCGGATGGTGATATAGTCCGCCCCGGCCTCCCGGTATCTGGCGGCCATGGTGATGATCAGGTCGGCCAGCCTGTCCAGTAAAATATTCACTTCATTGGGTTTTTTAAAGACCAGCTTGAACAGGTCGTTCAAGTCCATCAACTGGCCGGCCAGGGTAAAGGGACCTAACAGCCAGGAACCGATGGCCACTTCATCGCCAATGTCTTTTTTGAGCAGGGAAATGGCCTCCATCACCAGAGGGAAACGACCCCGCTCGGCTATATTGTCCGGAATGGTCACCCCGGTTATTTCATCCGGGGAGTGGATCAGCTTCTCCTTAATGGTCGGATATAAAAGGTGCGCCACGTCCTCATAGGCGTTCATGACGCAGCCCAGGGCCTCCGCTTCCACGCACAGATCATAGGGAACGACGGCACACTCATAACCAAACAGCTTGTAGGAAGTGGCCGCCGAATTGGCCATTTTTACCGGATCCGTGTGCACTTCGGCAAACTTGTAGCCCAGCTGTTCCAGGCCTGCCGTGGTCACATTGCCCATACCACTGTAACAGGCCATGCGGTCCACTTCTCTTCCTTCAAACAAGCCCAACACTCTTTCCCGCGGAGTCATGGACATAGAAAAATCACTCCTTAACTGATTTTTTCACCCGGGTTGCGCACTGACAAATCGTAAATTTCTTCCACGATAATTTTGACCGCTGCCTTCGGCCTGGGCAGGCCCATTTGAGCAAACTTTTCGGCAAAACGGTCATAAAGTGTCCCTTCGGAGAGCAGCTCAGCCCGGCCCATGAACCGGTAGCCTTTCAACGCCTGGCGGTCGGTAACCACTACCGCCACCTTCGGATTTTCCAGCAAGTTGCGGTAGGTCTGTTTGCCTACCAGTTCCCCGTAGGCCATCGTTTGCTCATCAAGCACCAGCATGGAGCCCTTGGGGGCAGCAGAAGGCTGCCCCGTTTTATCGGCGGTAACAATAAAACACTGCTCCTTTTCAACCATATTCCTCATTTCTTCAGTAATTTTAGGCATAACCGATTTCCTCCTTTTTTGACATTCGGCACCCGGTACAACCTGATCACTGCAGCTGTTTCACAAAGTCTGCAAAGAATTTGTACAGGGGGTGCTCCTGGTTGGACGGCAATTTACCCGTCTCGTCGTAAACCAGGGTTGCCAGCATCAGACTGGCGGTGGTGATGGCAGGGATAATTTTCGGAATGTTGACGATGGGGCCGGTGAACAGCAGATCGCTCCAGAGCAGTGCGGCAATGGCCTGGCCGGCGGCATTCATGGCGTTAAAGCCGTCGCTACCCCACATTTCCCGGGCCGCCTTCCACATGTAGGTGCCGTTGGAGGAAGCCACCCCGGCGGGCCAGCCGAACTCTTCCTTGACCATCCGGGCGGCAATGCAGGAGAAGGAGGTGGAGGGCAGGTTCATCACCGCAGTATCCACCAGGATGGTTTCAAAGGTATCCTCGCCAATTATGTCCAGCATCTTTCTCAACCCGCTTACCCGTCCTTTGGGGGTCTGGTCCTCCTGGTTGAAGGCCTGCACCACCACGTGCTTGATGCCCAGCTCCTTCAAGCGGGCCACCTGGCCGGGGATGTCCTTATCCCAGGGGGTGATGCTGTTGTACAGCACCCGGTCCTGGATGCCCAGCTGAGCAATGTATTCAGCCACTTCCAGCCGGGTTTTTTCCACCCACATGTCGATCCCGAAGGGCTGATCGCTGATGCTCAGGAAAAAGTCAATGTAGGTCTTCATCTCGTCCAGAGAAGTGGCCACCATGGCCACCAGGGCCGGCACCCCCGTTTGGGCCGAAAGTTCTTCCTGCCGTTTAACATATTCTTTTGCCTTTTCCCGGTCGAATTTCCTTTCCTTGCGGGACTCCAGAATTCTATCACCATTGTGAAACATGGAGGAAATCAAAAGGGGCGGGTTTTCCCCGGGCTGCCCCCCGATATTCCACCGGCCGATACGGCACACCCGCTGGGGACGGCTCAGTTTAAACATGAAACAATCCTCCTTTAGCGTTTGGGAATGGCATCCAGAATGTGCTGGATGTGCGGGAATTTATCCGTTGAGTGCGGTAACGCCATGGCGGCGGCAAAGCGGGTCTGAAAGTCCGGCTCAATGGCCGTCTCCACAAATTCCACACGCCGGGCAATCCAGGCCGCCTCTTCCCGCTTGCCCACGTCCAGAAGGGCCAGCTTGGCACCGTCCCCGGCAGCGTTGCCCACGGCCTGCACGTTTTCCAGATCACAGTCCGGGAACATGCCGATGACCATGGCGCTTTCCCGGTCGATGTAACTGCCAAAGGCACCGGCCAGGGTTACGCTGTCCACCTTATCCACGCCCAGCTTCTCCATCAGGTATTTGGCACCCACATAAAGGGCCGCCTTGGCCAGCTGCACTGCGCGCACGTCCCCCTGGGTAAAGGTGATATCCTTGCCGATGGCCGTTTCCTCGGCCCAGGCCACCACAAACTCCGGTTTACCGTCGGCACCGCGGCGGACCCGGGGGTGATTGATCTTCATGTTAAACCGGCCGGAGCGATCAATGACGCCGGAACGGAACAGCTGAGCCACCATATCGATAATCCCGGAACCACAAATGCCTTTGGCCTCAGTTTTTTGAATTTCCGGGTACCACTGCTCCTGTCCGATGACCTTGTAAGAAACCTCCAGGGTTTCGGGGTTGATGCGTATCTTTTCAATGGCTCCCGGTGCGGCACGCATGCCGAACTTGATCTGGGCCCCTTCCAGGGCCGGGCCGGTGGCGCAGGAAGTGCAGAGCAGGCGCCTTTCGTTGCCCAGATCGATCTCACCGTTGGTACCGATGTCAATGATGAGGCGGATTTTCTCCGGTTCCCGGTAAGGTTCCTCGGCAATGAGCACGGCCACGTTGTCCGGACCGACAAAGCCCGATTCCACGGGAAGGGTATGGATAATGGCAGCGCGGCAGATGTTAACACCCAGGTCCCGGGCCTTGATGTTCCTTGATTGCTTGGTTCCCGGTGCAAAGGGGGAACGGCCGAGGAATTTGGGATCAATACAGAGGGCGATATGCTGCATGGCGGTGTTAAAGACCAGGGTCATATCTACGATATCGGTGGGCAAAAGGCCGACCTTTTCGGTCATGCGCTGGGCCAGGGTGTTCAGCCCTTCGATAATGGCCTGGTGCATTTTCTCCAGGCCGTCTTCATTCATCATGGAATAGGTAATCCGGGAGAGCACATCTTCGCCGTAGCGCACCTGGGGGTTCATCATGGAGTCAACCACCAGCACCTGGCCGGTGCGCAAATCGCAGAGGTAGGCGGCCACCGTGGTGGTACCGATGTCCACCGCCAGGCCGACCAGGGTATCCTTCATTCCGGGCTCCACCCGGATAATTTCACTGTTGTTCCAAACGGTCGCCGTCACCTTCCACTGGCCTTCCCGGACCACATTGGGCAGGTCCCGCAGCACAAAGTAGTCGATTTCCAGGTCCGCCGGCAGGCCGTGCTGCTCGTGGAGGGCTTCCCGCAGGCGCTCGAAATCACCCCGGTGGTCCTCCAGGGTGGCTTCCGGCATTTCCACATAATATTTGCGCACGGCGGGGTTCAGGTTAAATTTCCGTTCCTTGCCGGTTTCCAGCACCACCTGCTTGGCTCCCCGGCTTTCTTCAGGCACGAAGACCAGCACATCGCCCAGCACTTCGCAGCAGCAGGCCAGGCGGTAGTTGTCCGCCAGTTCCGCTTCGGTAAGGCAATCCCTTTCTTCCTCCTGGAGTGGGGAAAGATGAGCCATGCTGGAGTCGATGCCGAATTTTTCAAAAAAACCCTCTTCGATTTTTACCTTGCATTTGCCGCAGACCTTGGCGCCGCCACAGAGGTTTTCAATGTCCACACCCAGTTCCCTGGCCGCTTCCAGCAGGGTGATGCCGCGCTCCACCATTCCCCGGCGGCCGGAAGGCTGAAAGATTACCTGGTGCTGCACTTTTGCTTCATCCTCCCTCTACAACTCTCTCAAAGAAGCGATCATGTTTATGGCTTCCTTCAGGGCGTTGCTGGCATCTTTGGCATAACCGTCCGCGCCAAAACGGTCGGCAATCTCATCGGTTACCGGAGCGCCGCCAATCATAATCCTGGCCTTGGGGTTCTTCTCCTTAATAGCTTTAATAATATCTTTCATGCCCACCATGGTGGTGGTCATCATGGCCGAGAGGGCAACAATCTCCGAATCAGTTCTCAGTTGTTCCTCCACAAACTTTTCTAAAGGCACGTCTTTACCCAGGTCGTGCACCTCAAAACCGGCTGCCTCAAACATGATCTTCACCAGGTTTTTGCCGATATCGTGTACGTCTCCCTGCACTACTCCCATGACCACCTGGCCTTTAACTTTACTATCATCCTTCTTTGCCTGCATATGGGGGCGGAGTATTTCCAGACCGGCGTACATAGCATCGGCGCACATGAGAAGCTCGGGGACAAAGTATTCCTGTTGTTCATACAGGTCACCGGCCTTCTTCATTCCTTCTACCATACCGTCAAAAACGGCTTTATTTGCGTCCATGCCTTCATCTAATGCCTCCTGAGCAAGCTGGCGCACAGCGTCCTCATCATAATTCAGCACGGCCTCGGCCAGCCTCTCCAGAATTTCTTTTTCCCTCTCCGGTGTCATTTCACATACTCCTTTCATTAATTTTGATTAAGGCGTTGATGATATTTGCTCTCCTACTAAACCTAAAACAAAAAACAACCGCTTCTCCCTGATAAAATTCTAAATTACACCCCCCTTCCAGCGGAAGTTTTCTTTCCCTAATGGGGGAAAAAGCTTAGCGAATTGCTTATTTCAGCCGATGAATGGAGAAGATGGCCATAAAGTATGTCATGCAGGGTAGCACAAAACCCTACGAAATCCTGTTAAGCAGGCAATTTGGTGATCAGTTGCTGTTGAATGGAAAACATGTTTGCGCTGGTTTGCGTCGTTATATTGTAACATTGATCTAATCCCGATAGTTAACTGGGTCTTGACATGCTTGGTGTGGGATAAGTAAATTCTGTGCCAGATGATGGTGTTTATTAACTGTTACCCTGACGAAGTTTCGCTCTAAACCATAATTTATCCCCATTGTTTTTGGTCGCTTTGATCATGGCGATCAGGTTTTCTTCTGGAGCCTCAAGGGAGATTTCACAACTGGGCCAGAGACCGTCAGAACCTTCCACGAGGCACCGAACCACCTCTGCTTCCACGTCCTGCGGAGTTCCATTAACCAAAACCCCGTAACCATCAAGGTTACCGAAGATAAGTGGTTCTGGCCCGGCCCGCGCCCTTGTTTCCGCCAGGCCGTTTTTATTTTCGACGCTGATGGCATTTGCTCCGCAATCCAGCATTTCGTGAATAACCGGCAGCGAATTGCCGCAGATGTGGAGAATCTTTGGCACCCGTATATTGGCCATGATGTTTTTTAAGTGAGGTTTAATCATTTTGGTAAAAATCTGGGGGGGTAAAATGTCTGTGGTAGCGCTCATTTCCCGCACGGTAAGGTAATCCACGCCTGCTTCTTCGTAGCAGGCACATAGCTTGAGAATTAATTCCGTCAGCCTGGAAAGTAAATCCATGATTTTTTCCGGTTTGCGGATGGTTAGCCGCAGGAGCATGTTTATGTCCATAACCTGCCCGGCCAGGGTATAGGGTCCCATCACATATGATCCGACAGGTACCTTATCGCCGGCCAGTTCTTTTACCCGCTGGATGGCCTCGGTAACAATGGGAACACGGGCCCTGTCGCCTACCCGATCGGGAACCGGCAAAGAGAGATCGTTTTCTGTGGAAATAACCTGGCGAACGATTTTCGGATAAAGAACCTTCTTGTGCCCGGGATAAAAATTGACTTCACACCCCAGGGTTTCTGCCTCTATGCATATGTCAAAGGGGATCACCGCACATTCATACTCATACGCCTGTGCGGGAAATACAGCCACCTGAGCCAATTTGTCGGGTGCGTGGTGAACCTCGGCGAAATGGTAGCCATATTCCTTAAGGGCCTGCCCCCAAACTGTGCCCATCCCGCTGAAGCAGGCCACGCGATCGGCCTGCCTGCCTTCTAATAGCCCCAGGATGCGCTCTTTTGCCTTCATGGTCACCCGTCCTCCTTCAGCGGCCCAGGAATTTCTTTAGAGAAAAAACTTTTTCTGGACAAACTCGTTCACAGCGCAGGCAGGCGGTTCCATTGCAGCGGTCGGCTCTCAGGCAAAACAAGCCGCCCCTGTCTTCGTTGGTTTCCGATGTGTCCAGGGCCTTTTCCGGGCACTCTTCCACGCAAAACCCGCACAACTGGCAACCGGGGAAAAATGAGTGGTATACATTGCCGACTTGCTCGATCACGTGAAGCCCCCGTTGACCGAGCACTTCAATATCTCGGGACATTATCCGGTGGATTTCAGGAGCTCCTTCCGGCAACGGAAGCTCGGGTAATTTAAAGGACTTCGCCAGTTTCCAGTATTGCTCCCAGGGCATTCCTTCTCCCCAGAAAGATAGCTCTAACAGGTAGGCGTTGGCAAAGTCTTTCGACATCCCGAACATGCAGTGCCGGGCCCTTAACTTCCCCGCCAGGTCTTGTAGTTCGGACAGCAACGCAGGTTGCCGGACCAGCTGTCTGGCTAAGGCAAGAGAAGTATTGCCGATCTGGTAAATCTTTTTTACGGCCGGGGGAACCATGCCAATCTGGTGGGCCTTAAAGGCATCTACGTAAGTTCCTGAGGCCCCGGCCATGTACGCACATTGGATATCTTTCACCGCAATCCCCGCTTCTTTGGCCAGCGTCAGGTAGCCGGCCCGCAGAGCGCCGATTGCTTTTCCGGCCTCCTCCAGATCGCGCTTGCTGAAGGTAACTCCGTTAGCCAGGTGAAGGAAGCCGTTGCTGACTTTGATTTCGGGAAGGCGGATGAGGCTGGCCCGCAGTCCTTCGTAAATTAGCGCCACAACACCTGTGCCCGTAATCCCGGTTGCGTTCAGGGATCCCTTTTCCAGGACGGTACCCCGGGCAAGATCGTTCAGGTCGCCCGCTTGCGGTATAAGGTTTTCATCCAAAACGTATGAGCGGTGGCCCGGGCCTTCGGCGCAGACGTCGGAAATTGCTCCCGGCGCCGCCAGCATTCCGTAGTTGATGTGCTGTCCTTCCAGAGCTGGTCCGGCGGCACAAGATCCCGTGAAGATTTCATCGCCCACTTTGAGGGCCATTTCCGCATTGGTCCCGTAGTCGGTCACCAGGGTGATCTCTGACCTGTCCAGAAGGCCTGAAAAAATCATCATGGCCAGGGCGTCCGCACCGATCTCGTGTCTGACCGCCGGCGGAATATATACCTCTGCCTCCGGGAGCAAAGCCAACCCGCGGATCTGGTTTGCCGGGAGGAGCTTGGCGTCCCGGCTGGGGGGAATCACACCCAGTGCCCTTTTCTTGCGTTCGCCGGCGTAGGCCAGGTCGCGAATTTCGATTTCTTCAAACAGGGATAATTGAATGGGATTTCCGCAAACTGCCAGTCTGGTAACTTTCTCTAAAGGAACCCCCAGGCATTCGATAATCTGGTTGACAGCCGAGACAACCAGGTTGTGGGCGATCTCCAGCCCAAAATCAACGGCAAAGTTCAGGTGATCCATGACGTTTGCACCCGGTACGGGATGGCGAGAAGTGATTACGGTAGCCAGCACGTCGCCGCTGTCAAGTTCGATGGCCTGCCCCCGAAAGCCGCTGGTTCCCAGGTCAAGAGCAATTCCGTAAGACATTTTTATACCCCCGTTCTCCCGGCAGGATTCACCCGGCACTTTTCCAGATTTCCGGCAAGCGGCAAATGATTCAAATCCAGGCCGATGATTAATACCTTGCTGTTGTCAAAATTATACGTCACGGGAATTGTCTTCGTACCGGTCGCCGGGACAAAATCGATCCGGTACCACCCTTCCGGGCACCGGAAGATACCCTTTGCACGTACGACTTTACCCTGGGGCAAGCTGTTCAAACTTTGAAAATAGTTTTGGAGGCTCTTTAAATCAAAAACTCCTTCGTATTCCCGGGAAAAGCTCTGGTAGGTCGGGAGCCGTTTTTCATGGTGGTGATGGTGGTGGTGGCGGAGACATTCGTCTCCGCCACCACCAGGCAGGTCCCCCGGAGTAGGTGGGGCACCCATTTGCTCCAGGGCGACCTGTCCAAAAGTAGTTTCCACAACGGTTGCCCGCCGGTTGACTGTTGATATCGTTTTCCGGATCTCCCGGGCTTCAGCGGCGGAAACCAGATCGCATTTATTGATGATAACGATGTCGGCCAGGGAAATTTGGGATTCCACAAAAGTACGGTAGCCAGCGTGGAAATCCTTAAATTCGGCCGCATCAATGAGAAGGATCACTTTTACCGCCTCAATATACTTTTCCAGACGCAGGCTGCCGATGACGGAGAGCAATCCCTGGATTGTGGCCACACCTGTCGGCTCAACAATCACCCGGTCGGGCCTGACTTTGGTTGCGATATCGAGCAATTGCCTGCCCAAATCGGCTGCCAGGCTGCAGCAGATACAACCGCTGGCCAGTTCCACCACGTCCAGATCATCTTGAGCAAGCAATGCCCCGTCAATACCTACTTCACCGAAGTCGTTCACCAGGATGACGATCCGTTCGAGTGGAACCAGCTTTTTGACCAGGTTCTGAATAAAGGTGGTTTTGCCGCTGCCCAGGAAACCGTTAACGATATCAACCAGCAAGACCGATCACCCTATCCATTCCATTTTTCGCGCAGTTGCCGCCAGTCCTTACCGGATACAGCATCGGCAGCCATCAGCGGTGCCTGGGAAGCATCTTTGCCCCAGATTCCCAGGTCAAAGCTGGTCACGTATTCCTCCGAAACGGCCCCGCCGCCGCAGACAAAGGGCAGGCTGATTCCTTCGCGGGTCAGGCGCTTGGATATTCTTTCAAAAGCGGTCATGGTGGTGGTCATCAGCGCAGTGCCGGTCAGCATGGCGGGCTTGTATTGTTTTACCGCTGCTACAACTTCGTCAACAGGCACATCCTTGCCCAGGTCGATCACCTCGTACCCGTTGGCGCGCAACAGGGCATTGACAATTTTCTGACCCAGGTCGTGAATATCTCCTTCGGCTGTGTGCGTAATGATGACGCCTTTCTTCACCATGGCTTTACCCATTTTTTCTTCACATATTTCTATGCCTTCAAGCATGGCATCGGAGGAAAGAATCGCCTGCGGTAAATAATACACTCCCTCGTCCCACAGCCGGCTGACTTCGTTCATACCTTTTACCAGGGCATTAATGACCTCCATGGGATCCTTGGTTTCCAGCGCCTTCCTGACTACCTCACCGATGTTATCCGTATCACCGTCAACAACGCACTGGATAACCTGTTGCAAAGCTTCATCCTCAACGGCTACGGCCTTGGCCTCGCCCCGTTCACGCTTCAGGTCGTAGCGCACAAAAATTCCGGAATAATCATCGAGGAAGTACATTTCATTTCCTCCTTACATTTTTAAATTGGGAGATTAGTGGTAGCTCAAAACATTACAGGCCGTAATTGGATGGTTTGAAGCCCTTAACCTGCTTCTGGTAAACCGGAATGCATTCGGCAATAAAGTCTTCTTCCTTATCAGGCAGGGAGAGAAGCGCTTTGTAGGTAGACTCAAGAACTTCCTTTTCAAAGTCCGACAAAAGCAGCTTACTGTCTCCGCGCATCAGTTCGGCGGCCTTAATGGCTGCCGCCCGGGCGCGGCTGTAATAGGATTCGGAATTGCTGACAATGGCCTTTCCAATCTCGTAAGCATTGTCCGGCGAAAGGATAAACCCGTGCGTATCCCGGTACTTGTCCGAATTAATCATCATGTCCCTTAAATCCTTTGCCTTACCCATTTTGACCGCCGTATTCATCAGGGCAACGTCGTAGCCCAGAATTTCCGTGAAGACCGCCGCCGTGGTTCCACCGAACATATCGTGGTACTCCACGGCCTCGTTGCTCCAGAGGTCGCAAACGGCTGCCACCAGGTTGCCCAGCAGGTCGGAGTGGGCGCAGGCGCAGGTTTTCCCTTCCATGGAGATCGGGATTCCCGCAATTGCCTTGATGATGGGATCCTCATAACCGCAGTCCTTGGTCGGCCCCTTTGCCCCCTGCTCGTAGGCCACCAGCGTGCGGGCCGCGGCTATGGCCCGGCAAATGGCCGCAAAAGTATGCGGTACGGATTTATCCAGGTACCCGCCGGCCATAAACATGGCTACGTTGGCCTGGGAACAGTCTGTATCTCCGCCGGGGGTAACTCCATGTTTATTGGCAATTTCGACAATTTTCTTCCAGAGAAATTCTACGTCGCGGCTGCCCAGCACGCCGATTCCGAAAAGGACACCCTTGATGTCCTGGCGAACAATTGCGTAGTCAGTGATTTCTTTCCCTCCCATCGACTCAATGGAAAGGTTGTCGGCTCCGGCAGCTGCGCTAGCCTCGAAGGTAGCCAGGATGTTTTTCAGGGCATCGCTGTCCCGCATATTCTCCTCGTCAGGCTTGCGGTAGTCGGCAATCGTGGCCCTGATCGCACTCTTCAAGCCGTACTTTTGGTAATAGTCATCCATCAGGCGCTTGGTTGCGGCAGCGATTTCCCCGCCCCAGTCTGGATTCCTGGTCATCTGGTAAACATGTTCCAGTTCAATCTGGATCCCGGGGAAACCCAGTTGAACACAGCGCTCTAAAACATCGTTAACCATCTTTTCGTATTCCCGCACCAGGGTCTTTTTTGTTTCTTCGGAACCAGGCCGGGGATGGGGAACAAGTTCCGGATAAACCAAACCGCCTCCGACTTCAAAGTCGCGCCCGTATTTAACCGGGTACTTTGCCGTTCCGAAAACCATTTCGTCCGCGCTCTGATAAGCCATGGAAGTATACTTAGCCATGGTCAAACCTCCTCTTTTTGTTAACCAAATAATTTGGGTGGATTTTAATGCGCATTCACAGGTTAGATACTTTCAGAAGAAACCAGTTTTCTAAACCTTTAAACCCATTCTCCTTTTTAAGTACTTTAAAAGTGCCGCCCACAGCTTTCAGATTTTTTAAGGCCCCTGCTTTGCCCCAGCAACGACCTCCTTATTTTGTAATATTTAAAATATTTAATATTTAAAAAACCGCGTTGTTCTTCAACAAACAAGTTTTTACTTTCATTATTGGCTATAACCAATAACTTCATCTACCATTGCCCGCAGGCAAGCAGTGGGAGTTGCTGGAGGGATGGAACAACCGGGGGCAATCATACTGTACCCGTCCGCAATAGCTTTTCTTACTTCCCCTTTAACCTTATCTACATTCCCTGAAAACAAAGTGTGGGCAGCGTCTACTCCTCCAATAAGTGAGATATGGCGGCCAAATTTCTTTAACTTTTCAACTGCTTTCGGGGCATCAACTTTAGTTTCGACGCTTATTGCTGTTACACCCAGGCCGGCGATATCTTCGATAACATCGTCCAGCTTGCCGCAGATGTGGATAATCGTGGGAATATCCTGGAGTTCGGCAAGGAGTTTCTTTTGCCAGGGCAGGACAATATCCCGGTAGATTTTAGGGCTGATCATATCCAGCGAGGCCATCATGTCTTCTATGCAGATAGCATCGGCCCCAGCTTTAATTAATTCCCGCGCCAGGAGTCGTCCCGCAAGTTCCCCGATCTCCATAAACGGCTCGACCAGATGGGGCTTCTTAAAACTACTCCGTAACAAATCGGTTGCACCGATAAGACTTCCCGCGATACTATACGGCCCGATAATTCCGCCGATGACCAGAGCCTGATCTCCTACCATTTCTTTTAAAAGTTTCAAGGCCCGGATTAATTCCGGAATTCTTCCCCTTTGGAGGTAATCTTCCGGCATTGTAGGCCGATCGCCCGGTTTATACGGGTAATCTGCAGGGCTTGGCAAATTATTCCTTCCCCCGTCCTTAATTGGACATCCCAGGGCTTCCGCTTCAACAGTCTGACAAAACGGGACTCGCACCGCGTCAAAACCCAGGATGGTATGAGCCCCGGAAGCAAGCCTGGCCATTTCCTGAGCCCGAAAATTTGCCTCCGGCCAGTAGACATTTAACTCCTCCATTTGTTCATAGGTAGCCGTTTGATTAACGGATAACACGGGCAGGCGATCTGTTTCTTCACCCGCCAGGGCTTTTAGTACTCTTTCGCGACCTGTCATATATTTATACCCCTTTCTTTTATAGTAATTGACATTCCTGTTTAAACTATTTAGATTATAAAAATGTAGTAGAAAGGTGGCATCTCCCTCCTTTTGGCCGGCTAGCCATCAAAAACGGGAGTTCATGAATGTTCAAAAGAAATGCTCTTTGGCTAAACTCCGTACAAAAGGAAACCTTTGCGCTATTTTACCAGGCCCGGCGCTGAATGTAAATTTTCCTGCCATCAATTGCAATCAATACCCGGCAAAAGGTCAATATTCAGCCCCCAACGGTTGCCAGGCATTTCTTTTTCGAACGGCCAGCCATTTATGGGGCGAAGATGCTTTTGCAGCCCCCAAGCTCATCCCGCGGTACACCCGGCAAGGTGGTTCCTCACCGCCACCATCAGGTCGATGGCTGCCTTTAAAGCCCGGGAGGCATTGGGAGCGTAACCGTGGGCTCCCCAGCGGGCAGCTACTTGTTCCGTTACGGGCGCCCCGCCCACCATAATCCGCACCTGCGGATTTTCCTCTTTCAGCCTGGCAATAATGGGCTTCATTTTGAGCATGGTGGTGGTCATCATGGCCGAAAGACAAACCAGGTCGGGTTTTAGCCGTCTGTACTCCCGGATAAAAGTCTCCACGGGCACGTCCCGTCCCAGATCATAAACCTCGAAACAGGAAGCCTCAAACATCATCTTCACGATGTTCTTACCGATGTCATGGATATCCCCTTCCACCACCCCGATGAGCACCCTTCCCCTGACGCCCACGTCTTTTTTTACCACGTGCTCCCGCAGCAACGCCAGGCCCCGGTAGAGGGCGTCGGCACATAAAAGCATTTCGGGGATAAAATATATCTCTTCTTCATAAAGACGGCCCACCTCTTCAATTCCCGGCACCAGCCCTTCAAAAATGGCCCTGGTGGCATCCATCCCCACTTCTATGCATTCCTTAGCCGTCTCCACCACAGCCTCCTCATCGAAACCAATTACCGCTTCCCGCAAGCGGTTGAGAAGTTCTCTCTCCTTTTGCGAACAAAGCACGCGCTATCTACCCCCCTCCTGAAGATTTTCAACACCAGGGCTATAAGGAACCGGCGTAACCAGAATATTTTGAAATCATTGGCGATCCATCAGGGTAATTCCCCGGCGTCGCTATGACTCATGACAGCTGTTCTTCACCGAAAGCATAATTTCCACTGCCTTTTTTAAAGCCTGGTGGGCGTTGGGGGCATAGCCGCTGGCTCCCCAGCGCCTGGCTATACAATCGCTTAAAGGGGCGCCCCCGACCATGATTTTTACCCGCGGGTTGCGTTCCCGCAGTTCATTGATCACTCTTTTCATTCGGCCAGGGTGGTGGTCATCATGGTGGAAAGACAAATAAATGCAATTCCAGTTCGTGCAATTCCCGTTCCGGCTCCAGCACCCACCCCCACCTCCGGACCTTTTAATTCTTATCCTAAAGGGGAAACCTGGAACTGACAACAGCTAATCCATGAACCGTCCTATTTTACCCTTGAAAGGTTTCCCGGCGAACAGCATCAGAGCAGGTGACGGTTTTGTTTAAAAAACTGGATGAAATTAAGAATATATTTTATTTCACTGGCGTCAAAATCCCGCACTGCCCGCAAAACTGCCTGAACGTTAGGATCTCCCAGGGTTTCTAAAATATCGGAATTCAATGTAGCCAGGAGGTCCTCTACGTCCTCCTGTTTCATCAGAAAGTAACTGACTGAGGTATTGAGCACCCTGGCAATCTTTTCAAGGGTATCCAGCAGAGGGGTGGTTTGTCCGTTTTCAATCTGGCTTAACAAACCCGGGGAAACTCCCGCTTTCTCGGCCAGGGCGGCCACTGTCAATCCTTGCTTTTGCCGCAACTTGCGCAAGCGGTAGCCCAGGCTATCGGGGCGATCCGTCTGATCAAGAAAATAGCGAAGGGTTACATTCAAGGCCTCGGAAAGTTTCTTCAAATCCTCTAAATCCGGGGTAGCCTGCCCGTTTTCAAACTTTTCCAGCACGGATGCAGGCAGTTCACTGATTTCGGCCAGGTCCTGGATGGAAAGGCCGCGGCTTTCCCGCATAAAGCGCAGTTTTTCCCCGGTGACCGTATCGTCGGTATTACCTACCAGGTAACTAACTGAAACATTGAGAGCTTCGCTGATCCTCTTTAACATGGGGATGGACGGCTTGCGGATTTCCCTTTCCACCGCACTGAGGTAAGAAGGGGATATTTTTAACTGGTTGGCCAGTTCGGTCAGCGTAATGCCCCTTTCCTTGCGAAAGTCCCTGATTTTTTGCCCTAAACTCATACCGTCCACCCTTTCATCCCGCTAAAATCTACGACTTCCCACCGGCGACTTTGATCGAAATCATAGCACAGGCCGCCTGGAGATTCAAGCAGGCCTTCATAACTGGAGAAAAAAACCCCCCGCGGGGGATTTTTTACGAGCTCAATTCCTTTTTATCATGGCCCAACCGGAAGGGGGAGCCGGCATAATCGCCCGATGCAGTGCAAGCCGGGGAACGCCGGCGGTTTAAGCCGGCCGGACGGGAAACCCTGCGCCGCCGGTCACCACCATCTTCATAGAAACCTTGCGGCTCCTTGTGCAGGCAATCCAGAAGGGCGGCGGTAAGCTTACCGGCGGCCAGGGTAGAACCAATTACCAGCACCTTGCTCTCATGAAAGCGGCCCGTTACAGGCTCAAGGGAAACGCCTGAAGGGAGAAAATCCAGGCGCACCCATCCTTCTTCGCAGCAAAAGATGCCCTTGGCCCGTACCACCTCGCCAATACTTGACCGGGATAGGTTTTCAAACAACCTGGCGAGCTGTATCCTGGAAAAAGTGCCCTGAAATTTGCGCGAGAAACTATAGTAGCTGGGAATATCCACGGCACTCTGGGGCCTCTGGCAAACCTTCCTCTCCCTGGGGGAGGAAAAGCCGGTTTGAGAGGCCACTTGTAAATCCGCCGGGCTTACCTGCCCTTGGTGCGTTGAAACAAACCGGGCCCGGGGATTAAGCTCCTTGATTTTTTTCGTCAACGATTGCACTTTTTCCTCCGGGACCAGGTCACACTTGTTCAACACCAGCACACTGGCCCGGCAAATTTGGGATTCGGCAAAAAGCGGGGACCGGGCGTAGAGTTCGTCAAAGGAACAGGCGTCAATAACGTGAATGATGCTGAAGCAGTGGTCCATTAAATGCAGGCCCATTACCTTTGCCGCCGCCAGCAACCCCTGAACGGCGGCAACACCGGGGTATTCTATGATCAACCTGTCCGGCGAGAGGAAACCTGCCACATAGGGAATTTGTCTGGCCAGATCGGCGCTTAAGGTGCAGTAAATGCATTCACAGCCCAATTCCAGCACATCAGGTGCATCCTGGGCCAAAAGGGCACCGTCAATACCTACCTCTCCAAACTCCCCTACTAAAACAGCCACCCGTTCCCGGAGGGCCAGTTGTCTCACCAGATGCTGGATGAGGGTGGTTTTCCCACTGCCAAGGTAGCCTGTAACTATATTCACGATCATGGTCAACGCACCTTGTTTTCACGGTAACAAAGTTTGCTTTTTATTTTACTTTAAAATCTTCCTACCTGTAAAGCATTTTCCGCAAACCGTCAATTTTTTCACCAGCGATCAAAAGAAAACCCACCGCCTTAATGGGGTGGGTGCAAGAGAAACTAAAACTCGATCCCCCGCTGGGCTCTAATCCCCTTTTGATAATGGTGCTTGATTTCCTTCATTTCCGTGACCAGGTCCGCCCGGTCAATAATTTCCGGGGGAGCGTCCCGGCCAGTAAGCACTATGTGCAGCCGGGGTGGCTTTTTGTCCAGCAGGGCGAGTACTTCATCGAGGCTAATGAGCCCGAACTTCAGGGCGTACAGGATTTCATCCAGGATAATCAGGTCAAAGTTCCCCGCCGCTACTTCCTTTTCTGCCTCATTAAGGGCAGCCCGGGCTGCCGCCCGGTGTTCCTCCAGGCTTTTACCGTTGCCCACCCGGGTAAATCCTTCCCCCAGCTGGCGGATTTCAAAGCCGGGACCCAGCCGGGCGGGAGCATTCAATTCACCGTATTTCCACCCACCCTTAATAAACTGCAGCACCAGCACCTTCATCCCCTGGCCCCAGGCCCGCAGGCCCATGCCCAGGGCGGCGGTGGTTTTACCCTTGCCGTTGCCGGTGAAAACCAGGATCAGCCCCTTTGTTTCACTCATTTTTCCCTCTCCCCCCAGGTAAAGTCTACAACCGCAATGTATCCCCTCTTTACGTTTGATTTTGGGACAAACTGTTAACATCCTCTATTTTCGCTTTAACCAACGGCGTTGTTTTCGTACACTCCCCGGGATCCCCGAAAGATATCCACACTTACTCCCATCGGACCGGAGCTTCCCGGAGCTGTGAAGGCGGAATGTCACGGGCAGGCGGCTTTCAGGCGCCGCCGGCTTAAGCGCCGGCTCCGGGCAGCCCGAACAGGCACCGGGCATTCGCCGTGGTCGCCCGGGCCAGCTCCTCCAGGGTCACGCCCTTTAAGGCGGCTATTTCCTCCGCCACATAGCGCACATAGGCCGGCTCGTTGCGATTTCCCCGCCGGGCCTGGGGGGTGAGGTAAGGAGCGTCGGTTTCCACCAGCAGGCGCTCCAGGGGTACCCGTGCGGCCACCTCTTTGGGCCGGCGGGCATTGGGATAGGTCACCGGCCCGGCAAAGGAGATGTAAAAGCCCATGGCCATACATTCCCTGGCCATTTCCCAGCTGCCGGCAAAACAATGCATTACTCCCCCGGCCGGCCCCACACCGTCCCTGCGCAGGATGTCCAAAATGTCCCCGTGGGCGTCCCGGTCGTGGATGATCACCGGCAGGCCCAGTTCCCGGGCCAGGGCCAGCTGCTCCCGGAAAACCCTTTGCTGCACGTCCCGCGGGCTCAAGTCCCGGTAATAGTCCAGGCCGATTTCCCCGATGGCCACCACACCCCGCCGGCGGCTCATTTCCCGCAGCCGGACCAGGTAATCCTCCGGAACCCCCCCGGCATCGTGAGGATGGATGCCCACGGCGGCAAATACAAAGGGATATTTTGCGGCCAGAGATATGGACCGGGCGGAGGAAGGCAGGTCGTAACCGGCATTGATTATCTGCACCACGCCGGCCTTTTGGGCCCGGTCCAGCATTTCTTCCCGGTCGGCCTCAAATTTGCGGTCGTCCAGGTGGGCGTGGCTGTCAATCAGGTGAATCATGCTAACCCCCTGTCCTTTTCCAGGGTCTTCAGATCAATGCGCGGGAAGAGGGCTTCGCCCCGCCGCACCTTTATTCCCGCCGGCAGGCGCCCCCAGCTCAAGGACTCCCAGGTATGGAGCCCGGGTTGGTCGGCAATGCCCAGCTGGGACCAGATCCGGCCGGGAGTGTTGGGCATAAAGGCGGTGATCAACACGCCGATAAAGCGCACGCTTTCCGCCAGGTTGTAGAGCACGGTGTTCAGGCGTTCCCGGCGGGCGGGATCCCGGTTCAAAACCCAGGGCTCCGTTTCGTCGACGTACTTATTGGCCCGGTTGACCAGTTTCCAGATGGCGCCCAGGGCGCTGGACAGCTCCCGGCGGTCTATCAGCTCCTCCACCGCTGCAGGGGTTTGTTCGGCCAGTTCAATTAGTTCCCGGTCCACGCCTTCCGCCGGCCCGGGCTGTGGCAGCACGCCGCCGGAATACTTTTCAATCATACCCAGGGTGCGGCTGACCAGGTTGCCCAGGTCGTTGGCCAGGTCGATGTTAATGCGCTGCACCAGGGATTCCTCGGAGTAATAGGCGTCGGCACCAAAGGGCATCTCCCGGAGCAGGTAGTAGCGGATGGCATCCACCCCGTACCTGTCAATCAGGACCAGGGGATCCACCACGTTGCCCTTGGATTTGCTCATCTTCCCGCTCTCCAGCAGGAGCCACCCGTGTCCCACTACCTGCCGGGGCAGCTCAATGCCGGCGGCCATAAGGATAATGGGCCAGATGATGCTGTGGAAGCGTACGATGTCCTTTCCCACCAGGTGGACGTCGGCCGGCCAGAACTTGCGGAAAAGGCTGTCGTCCTCGCTGCCGTAGCCCAGGGCCGAGATGTAGTTGGTCAGGGCGTCCACCCAGACGTAGATCACGTGCCTGGGATCGAAGGGCACCGGGATGCCCCAGTCGAAGGTGGTGCGGGAAACGCACAAATCTTCCAGACCGCTTTTGATAAAGCTGATCATTTCGTTGCGCCGGGAGACGGGCTGGATGAAATGGGGATTTTCCTCGATGTACTGCAGCAGCCGGTCGGCATACCTGGACAGGCGGAAGAAGTAACTCTCCTCCCGCACCAGCTCCACCGGCCGGCCGCAGTCCGGGCAGTTGCCCTCCTCCAGCCGGCTTTCCGTCCAGAAGGTTTCGCAGGGAGTGCAGTACCAGCCCTCGTAGCTGGCCTTGTAAATGTCCCCCTGGTCGTAAAGCTTCTGGAAAATGGCCTGGACCACCCGCTTGTGCCTTTCCTCGGTGGTGCGGATGAAGTCGTCATAGCTGATGTCCAATTTTTTCCACAGGTGCTTGAACCCGGCCACAATCCTGTCCACATATTCCTGGGGAGTCATACCTTTTGCCCGGGCGGTGCGCTCAATTTTCTGGCCGTGCTCGTCGGAGCCGGTTAAAAACCAGACGTCGTAACCGGTGAGGCGTTTGAACCGGGCCATGGCATCGGCGGCCACGGTGGTGTAGGCATGGCCGATATGCAGGTTGTCGCTGGGATAATAAATTGGCGTAGTGATGTAAAACGTTTTGCGCAAAAACAGATCCCTCCTTTGCCGCCATAAAAAAACTCCGCCCAGTTTACCGGGACGGAGATCTTTCCGTGGTACCACCCAGATTCACCCCGGCCTCACGGTCCGGGGCCTCGGCCAGTACGGCCACAAGGGCAAAACCTTTGCGGCGATACTGCAAGCATGGATAACGGGTGCTCAACCCGGCCCCACCTACTGACCCTTCACTGAGTTATTCGACAAGCGTGATTTAGCTGCCGCTTGGCTCAAGTCGCTCGCTTTCGAGCTAAATCACGCTCTTAAAACCCTTCACTGAAAAAGTGTGCCCCTTTGGGCCTTAAGGGCGTTCAGCGGGCAGCTCCGGGGCCATGTTCAAACTGTCTTCCCCGGCGGGCTTTCACCTGACCCCCGCTCTCTGTACGGGTACTGGCAGCTCTACTCTTCCCCTTCATCACTTGTTCCCAATACCTAGATTGTATTTAAAAAAGCCTTGACTTGTCAAGTTTTCCCTTGCAGCGAGAATTTTATACAAAAAAACCAAAACCTATTGACTTTTACTGGGACACTTGGTACCATTTACTTGCATGATAAAATAGTTTATTGTCGATCTATGTAAATTTTAAGGGGAGGGAAAGACTTTGAAGTCGACGGGTGTTGTTAGAAAGGTGGACGAGCTGGGCAGGGTGGTTATTCCCATCGAACTGCGGCGGACTCTGGGGATTGATGAGAAGGACGCCCTGGAGATCTACGTAGACAACGAAAAGATCATCCTCAAGAAATACGAGCCCGGCTGCGTCTTCTGCGGCAACGCGGCAGAAGTACAGCTTTACCGCGGCAAGCTGGTGTGCCGGAACTGTGCCGTGGAAATGTTTGAAAACGCCAAGGCCATGTAGAGGAATCATACATAACCTTAAGATCATGGTGAAGGGCCGGGTGGGAAGGGGTTCTGATTACCAACCGGCCCTTAAGAATTTGCACCACTGTCCCGAACCACCTGGTTATAAACTTCCCGCCGGGGTATTCCCCGTTGCCGGGCCACCTCCCGGATGGCTTCCTTTTTATCCATGCCCCGGGCCTGGAGCAGGGCAACGTGCTCCTTCAGTGAAAGCCCTAACCAGGATTCATCCCGTGTATCCGATACCTCCCCTTCCCGGGCGCCGGCCACCACCAGGGTAAACTCACCCCGGGGAGATTGGAGGCGAAAGTGTTCCACCGCCTGGGGTAACGTACCCCGCCAGATTTCTTCATATTTTTTGGTCAGCTCCCGGGCAACGGCAATCTGCCGCTCTCCCCAAATATCCACCATATCAGAAAGGCTTTCCAAAAGACGGTGGGGGGCTTCGTAAAAAATAATGGTCCGCCTCTCTCCTTTTAACTCCTCCAGCTTGCGGCGCCGGGCGCCGGCCGCTGTCGGAAGGAAACCCTCAAAACAAAAAGAAGAGGTGGGCAGACCAGAGGCCACCAGGGCCGTCAGGGCCGCGTTGGGCCCGGGCAGGGGCACCACCGGAATGCCCCGACCTATGGCCAGGGAAACCAGTTCCTCCCCGGGGTCGGATATACCCGGCATGCCGGCATCGGAAACCAGGGCTACCTTCAGGCCGGCTGCAAGCAGGTTTAAAAGATGCCGGCCCATTTGTCGGCGGTTGTGTTCGCGGTAGCTGACCATCGGTGTGTGAATATCGTAATGGGCCAGGAGCTTTCTGGTGTGCCGGGTATCTTCGGCCGCAATCAGGTCCACTTCCCGCAATATCCGCAAGACCCGCAGGGTAATATCCTCCAGGTTGCCAATGGGTGTGGCACAGAGAAAGAGGATTCCCTGTTGATTCACCTTCCGCCCTCCCGCTCCCTATCCCAAAATGCCTCACAAAACAGGCATTCCGTCGTACGGATGCGGCCAAAGTGTACGTTACAAATATGAAAACCCTGCTGGTAGAGATCCCACAGGTTTTTCAGCCCTCCCCTGGCAGGGGTGCTATCACCGGTCTGCCCGTAGGCCCTGGCCAACTCCTCCCGCAACTTGTCATTCTCCTCCATTAAAAGGCGGATCTGTTTTTTGATTTTCTGCATGTCGCTCCCGAGTGCCTGGATCCTGGCTTCCATTTCCTTGATCATTGCGGTCAGAGCTTGCACACTGGTCACCTCTCGTCTTGGTGATTACCTCGTTAAAAGAATACTCCTTGTTGAGCCTGGTTTCCTTTAATTCCACCATCACGGTTTTACGAAAAATATTTACGGCCGTAACCCTGCCCTCTCCATGGGGCGTCAGCACCCGGGCGCCAATTTCGGGATGTTCCTCCTTAACCTGTTCGTAAATCTCATTTTCATACTTAAGACAGCACATCAACCTCCCGCAAATACCGGAAATCTTGGTGGGATTCAGGGAAAGATTCTGGTCCTTGGCCATGCGGATGGAAACGGAGGCAAAGTCGCACAACCAGGTGCTGCAGCATAATTCCCGTCCGCAGCAACCCAGGCCGCCCATCATCTTGGCTTCATCCCGCACCCCAATTTGCCGCAGCTCTATGCGAGTGCGGAAAACCGCTGCCAAATCCCTGACCAGTTCCCGAAAATCAACCCGCCCCTCGGCGGTAAAATAAAAGATGATCTTGTTGCCGTCAAAGGTCTGTTCCACGTCCACCAGCTTCATGGGTAAACCGTGGGCGGCAATCTTCTCAAGGCAGATCTGAAAAGCCCGTTTTTCCTTTTTCTTGTTTGCTGCGATCTTTTCCAGGTCTTCTCCGGTCACCGGGCGAATGACCTTTTTTAAAGGCGCCACCACCTCTTCGTCCGGTACTTCAGTGGGCCCGATCACCACCTGCCCGTTTTCTATACCGCGGGCCGTTTCCACAATAACCAGATCGCCGGGATTAAGCTGGTATTCCCCGGGGTCAAAGTAATAGATTTTACCCGCCCGCCTGAACCTGACCCCTACAACCCGGTAGGGCATGTCTTTCCCTCCATTCAGCCTCCCTGGTCTTAGCGCCCCCGTTCAGGCGGCGCCGGCCAGGCGCATAAAAAGCATTTCCAGTGCCAGTCTGGTATTAACGTTTGCCAATAGGGAATCCCTGGTTCCTTCAATTTCTTTGATGATGGCAAGCAGCCGGGTACGGCTGTAAAAACGGGCTTCCCGGTCCACCAGGGGAAGATAATCCTGGTTGAAAAGCAACCCGGGAGCCCCTGTTTCCGTCCATACCAGTAAATCCCGGTACCACAGCAAGAAAAGCTCCAGGTAAACTAAAGCCTGCTCTTTATCTTCAGCCAGCAGCGCTGCCTGCCGGCAGGCTTCCGTAACAGAAGCGCGACCCAACCCGGCGGCCATATCCACAACCCTTTGCCGGACGGCAAAATAACCGCCCTTCATGCCGGCCAGCCGCACGGCCCGCCCGGGACATCCCCCGGTGAGCCGGGCCAGCAGCTCCAGTTCGTCCCGGGAAACGGCCGTTTCCCTTTCCAGGATACCGGCCACCTGTTCCGCGGGCAGCGGGTGAAAGGTGAAGATCTGGCAGCGGGAAAGGATTGTGGGCAGCAACGCCTGGGGACGATCCGAAATTAAAACAAGCACCGTACCGGCCGGTGGTTCTTCCAGGGTCTTTAAAAGACAGTTGGCCGCCTCGTGGGTCATCAGGTCCGCCTGTTCCACGAGAAAAATTTGCCGCTGTCCCTGATAGGGAGAGAGGGTAATCCGGCGCAACATCTCCCGCATCTGCCCGATCTTGATGGACGCCCCTTCGGGAGCAATCCGGTGCAGGTCGGGATGGTTTTGTCCGGCTACCTGCCGGCAATCCCGGCATTGACCGCAGGCATCCCCACAGTCAGGCTGCCGGCACAGCAGGGCGGCCCCAAAGGCCAGGGCCGTGGTGGTCTTACCCACGCCGTCCGGCCCGGCAAATAAATAGGCATGACTGACCCTGTTTTGTTCCACGGCCCGGCACAGGGCGCGGATGATTTCCCCATGTCCAATAATGTTCGCCAACTTCACCTAAAACCTCTCCTCCACGGCCTTTAAGATCTGCCGGTGGAGCTCCCGGCAGCCCAGGCGTCCGTCCAGCACCAGGTAACGTTGGGGCGCCCTTTTTACCAGCTGGCGGTATCCCCAGCGTACCCGGTCAAAAAAATCCAGCCTTTCCTGTTCGATGCGGTCTGCCCTGCCGGTCAGCCGGGCCAGAGCCTCGGCGGCCGGCATGTCCAGCAACACCGTTAAGTCGGGCACAAGCCCTCCCGTGGCCAGGGCGTTAAGCTGTTCCAATTCCTTCAGGTCGAGGCATCGTCCGTAGCCCTGATAGGCCAGGCTGGAATCCACAAAGCGATCGCTGATCACCACCCGGCCGCCGGCCAGGGCGGGGCGGATGGTGCTGGCCACCAGCTCGGCCCGGGCGCCGGCGTAAAGAAGGGCCTCGGCCAGGGGGGTTAAACCGGCCAGTACCGGATCGAGTAAAAGGCTGCGGATCTTTTCCCCCACCGGGGTCCCCCCGGGTTCCCGGGTGAGTACCACCGGGTGCCCCCGCTGGACCAGGGCTTGAGCTAAAAGCCGGGCCTGAGTAGTTTTCCCGGCCCCGTCAATACCTTCAAAAACTACGAAAAAACCTTTCACCGGACCACCACCCGCAGGCTCGCCAGCCCGGGATCTTCAGGACCCTGTACGGGAAGTGACAGGTTCCTGACCCATTGTAGATATTCGACCATCTCCGGACCAATCTCCTCCCCGGGATAGAGCAGGGGAATGCCTGGCGGGGAAACGTTCACCCATTCGGCACAGATGTGGCCGGCGCATTCCTCCAAAGGCAGGGGGCGGCTGGGAGCCAGCCAGGCCTGGCGGGGCGTAAGGCGCCCCACCGGAAGCGGCGGCCGTTCGGGGCAGGCCACGAGAGATTGTCCTGCTCCCACCCGGCGAACCACTCCCTGCAAACCGCGGATGAGGAGCTCGCAATCCTGGCGGGTGGTGCCGATGCCAATGACCACCACCAGGTTATAATAATCGGCCATTTCCACCTGCACCCGGTAATCCCGGGCCAGGATCCGGGCCGCCTGGTACCCCGTCAACCCCACGCAACGCAGGGAAATCACCAGCCGGGTGGGATCCAGGCCGTTTGCTCCCGGCCGGCCCAGGTGTTCTTCCCCCAGCAGGGTAATGCCGGGCAAACGGGAAAGGGCCTGCCTTACCTCCCGGGCCAGGCCCACCGCCCGCTCCAGCATTTCCCTGCCTTTTGTGGCCAGCTGCCTGCGAGCACCGTCCAGGGAAGCCAGCAAAAGATAAGAGGGACTGCTGCTCTGCAAAAGGCGCAATGCCCGGGCCGTTTTCAGGACATCCACCCGGTTTCCTTTGAGATGCAGTAACGAGGATTGGGTGAGGGAACCTCCCATCTTGTGCATGCTCTGTACCGCGGCGTCCACGCCGCACTGCAATGCCGGCGGCGGCAGCACGGCATGAAAGGCAAAGTGCACGCCGTGGGCCTCATCGGCCAGCACAGGCTTGTTCACCCCGTGGGCCAGCCCCACCAGTCGCGGCAGATCGCCCGTAACTCCATAATAGGTGGGATGGAGCACCAGCAGCCCCTTCGCCTGCGGGTGCTTTTCCAGTGCCCCGGCAACTACCTGAGGAGTCAATCCGGCAGCAATACCAAACTCCTCAATAACCACAGGTTCAAGAAAAACAGGCTTAGCCCCGGAAAAAATCAACCCCCCCAGCACGGCCCGGTGGGCGTTGCGGGGAAGCAAGATTTCATCCCCCGGGCGGCACAGGGCCAGGAACAGGGCCGTTATACCCACCGTGCTCCCGTTAACCAGAAAAAAGGTTTGCCCGGCGCCAAAAAGCTCTGCCGCCAGGGCTTGTGCCCGGGCGATCACCCCTTCGGGACGGTGCAGATCATCCAAACCGGGCAACTCGGTAAGATCCAGCTGCAGGATTTCTTTACCCCCCTGCCACTCGGGGAAAATGGCTTCTCCCTGACGGTGTGCGGGCACGTGCAGGTGGGCGTAACTCCTGGCACAATGGGCATAGAGTGCGGCCACCAGGGGCGCTTCTTGCTGGTTCATAAACTGTTTTCACCTAATGGTAAGTCAAAATTTTGGTTCAACAGCTTTATTTTAACATGAGTGCCCTTCGTCATAAAGCATTGCCATTACTTTAATCTTATATCCGGTCAGGGCGGCGGTCAAAATAAGTTTAAAGAAAAAGAGAAAGTGAAAGGAGAGGCAGGGCATGAGAGGTGACAAAATTGACGAAAAAAGCCTTTCCCGCAAGTATAAAACCAATGTTTCCCGGCTAATCCGGGCCTGGAAAAAGGGCCTTTCGGATATGGAAATTGCCGCCAGCACCGGCATCGACCCCGCCACCCTGAACAGGATCCGGGGCGATATCGAAATGGCTCACCGGCGCCTGCGCCTGGCCCGAAAAAAGGAATTGGACCGGCTGGTTTACCTTTAAACCCTATCCAGAACTATTGCCTGCATCCCTTCATAGTGTATAGCAACCGGCAGTTGTTAACATGTCCCTGGGGTCCAAAAACCTCCTTTGAACCGGCTCCGCCACATGGCGGTGCTGTTAAGATAAAGGCCCTTTCCCCATCGGGAAAGGGCCCTTGACTATTAACCCGCCTTCTTTTCCTCTTTTTTCTTGCTAACATTGATGGCACAGTCAGGGCAAACCATCTGGCAGATACCGCAGGCGATGCACTCATCGTTTGGTTCCACCGAAGGAGTACCATAAACCCCCAGCACATCAGACCAGGAAAGGCACTTCTTGGGGCACTTTTGCATGCACAACCCACAGCCTTTGCACAGGCCGGGGAAGATAGTCCAGAAGCTTTTTTGGGTTTCTATGGTCCGGGCCTTAAAGGACTGTGTCATTGCTTACCCCCCTTAGATGGCTTGAGCCACAAGCTCCATGCCCCGCTCCAGGGCACGGAAATTCAGTTCCCGTAGCTTGGGGTTCTTTTCAAACTTGTAGCCAAGTTTTTTCTCAATGGCCTTCTTAGCCTCTTCTACGGAAATTACCCCGGTGGCCTTAATTACCGCACCCATGATGACAATGTTGAACACCCGGGGATGCAGTTCGTTTTTGGAAACCTCAATGGCCGGAATGGGCAAAATCTTTTTCGCCTGGGTGGGCAGGGCGTCCTCGACGCCTTCAATGCTGGAATCGTAAACAAACAGGGTTTGGGGGCCCACATACTGCCGGGTCCGGTGCACCGCCCGGTCGCTCAAGGCAATGACGATGTCCCCGGTCTGGAACTTGGGTGCGCCGATGGGTTCATCCCCGATTTGCAAATAGGCGATGGAAACACCACCGCGCTGCTCCACGCCGAAGTTGGGGATGTACAGGGCCTCGCGGCCTTCCTCGTTGGCCGCCTCGGCAATGATTTCCGCTACCGATTGGACCCCCTGACCGCCTTCCCCGGCCAGAAGGATCTTTACCGCCTTAGCCATTTGCCTCGCCCTCCTTCTGACCGGGCACTTTAATTTCGCCTACCTTAAAGTACCTGGGCAGTTCCTGTTCCACCATTTTCCAGGTCTCCTCGGCGTTGGTCCGCCAGTTTGTCGGGCAGGTAGAGAGAACCTCCACAAAGGAAAAACCGTTGCCGGCCATCTGGTTTTCCAGGGCCTTTTTGAGGTAATTCTTTAACTGCCGCAGGTTGGCCACGGTGCCCCGGGCCACGTAGGCTCCCTCCCGGGTAATGGCGGCCACCATTTCCGGACCCTGGGTGGGATAACCGGTTTTTTCCGGATCCCGGCCGTAGGGTGTGGTTTCGGTCTTCTGGCCGGGCAGGGTGGTAGGCGCCATCTGACCGCCGGTCATGCCGTACTGGGTATTGTTCACCAGGATCACGGTGATCCTTTCGTTTCTTGACGCGGCATTTACCAGGTGCTGCGAGCCAATGGCATAGCCGCCGCCGTCACCCATGTAGGCAATGCCGATAAGATTGGGATTGGCCCGCTTTAAACCCGTGATCACGGGCGTGGTGCGGCCGTGGTGGGTTTGAATGGTATCCACGTTGAAGAAGTCCCAGGCGAGCAGGGAACAGCCAATATCACAGCCAAAAACGGCCCGGTCCTGGATCCCCAGTTCGTCAATGGCCTGCCCCAGCGCCTTTAGCACCAGGCCGTGGCCGCAACCGGGACAAAACTTGTGGGGCTTGGTATCTACACGCCAGCTCTTGGGCATGGCAGGTTGCACAGACATCAAAAATGGCCTCCTTTCCTTATTTTACATTAACCAGCGATCTCTTTCACGCGGCTGACCACATCTTCGGCAGTGATGCCCACCCCGGGCTTGAACAGGGACAGCATTTCCACCGGACACCCGAAGGCTGCTTCCTTTAAGAGCCTGGCCATCTGCCCGTTGGCCGATTCCACCACCAGGAATTGCCTGGCCTTGCTGGCCGTTTCCCGGATGGCGTCTACCGGCAGGGGACGAAGGGTGATAGGACGGAAGTAGCCGACCTTGATACCCTCCTCCCGCAGTTCCTTTACGGCCGCCTTACATGCCCGGGATACCACGCCGTGGGATACCACCACCAGGTCGGCATCCTCCACATCAAAAGCTTCGTATTCGGCTACTTCCGGGGCGATTTTTTCGTAGTCCTTGAAGTATCCTTCCAGCACCTCGTAGAGTTCCTCTTCTACGTTATAGGTATTGCGCAGCTGCGTGGGTGGCCTGTCCACCCCGGGAACGCCGGGCTTGCCCAGGAAGGGTTCGGCTTCTACCAGCTCAATGCCCCGGCTGGCTGGATCGTAGATGGTCAAGGATTCCCTCATTTTCGCCTGGTAGCCGTCACCCAGGACAAAGGTGGGGAAACGATATTTCCAGGCCGTGTTGAAGGCCTTGATGGTATAATCAAAAAGCTCCTGGTGAGTGGCGGTAGAGTAGACAATACGCAGACCCTCGCCGTTGCCGCCCAGGGTGGTCATGGTTACTTCCTGCTGGGAGTAAATTACGGTTGCCGTAGAGGGGCCGCCCCGCTGCTGGATTACCACCACAGTAGGCAGGCGCATGGCTTCGGCCATGGACATGGGTTCCTGCATCAGGGTGTTGCCCGGTCCTGCCGTGGCGGTGAAGGCTTTGCGTCCGGCCAGCACGCCGCCGACAGTGGTAAAACCGGCGGACAGCTCATCCTCTGTTTGCAGGAATTCGCGACCATATTTGGGTGCCAGACGGGTCCAGTAGTGCATGATTTCATTCTGAGGGGTAATGGGGTAACCGTACATGATCTCTGCGCCGGCCACCAGCGCAGCCCAGGCTACCACCTCATTACCGGTCATAAAGACCCGCTTTTCACCCTCAATTGGTTTGTCAGGCATAATGACCTACACCTCCTGAAATCTTATCCCGTTAATGTTCAGTGAACCCACTTGGGTGCGGCGCTGTCCTTGCTCACTCCAGTGCTTCGCGCCGACAGCACCACGGTTCGCTTCGGGCCGGCTCTGGCTCTCTGCGGATTACCATCGACACTGTTACCTCCCGACCATAATTAAACTGCCCGATGTGTCACCAATAGGTGTTCTTCCATTTGTTTTCATTTGGCGTCCTCGAGAGCTGAGCCGGCGGCCTCGCTTCACCGGGTGCTGTTACCGGCGCTTCGCAAGTCGTTCGCTCCGGACAGTGCCGCACCCTCGTCAGTACGGTTTTGCTGAACATTCACTCTTGCCCTTAAGAGAAGCGCAAAAAGAGCTTTTCTTTTTCACCACAGGGTTTGGGGCATATAACGCTTAATGGGCCATACCGGGTGGCCTGCCGCATCATGGGAACCGATGACCCGGGCCAGTTCCTCCAGGACGGTAGTGGCCACCACGGGAATGCCCAGCTGCCGGGCAGCCTCGTCCACAATCCCTGCCCCTTCCTGGACAAATTCCACGGTGGTTTCGTCCCCCAGGTGGCTGTTGTTAATTAAACCATCCACCCTCCCCAGAGACCGGACATACTCCACAATTTCTTCCACGGTACCGGTCATGGGCCGGCCTACGTTTACCACCACGAAAATCTTTAAATCAGGATCGGTGACCGCGCCCTCCACCAGGTTTAAGGTTTTGGCTCCTTCCACACCGTAGCCAATATCCAGGATTACGTCCCCGGGAAGCCTTAAGGCCCAGCGGTTGGCGGGGTGAAGGATGCTCCCCGTTTCCCCCAAACCCATCATCTCCCTGGTTTCCCAGGCTACCACATTTATTCCCATGGCAGTCAATTTTTTCTTGATCGGGCGCAGGGTATAGCAGGGTTCCACGATGTCCAGATCAACCAGGTTTACCTGCCGGCCACTGGAGGCCAGAAAAATGGCCCGGTTGACCGCCACTTCGCTTTTGCCACTGGCATACTCTCCAATATAGGCTTCCACTATCCGGCCGGAAATACATCTTCACCTCCGCCAGGATGACGCGAAAGATAAAAAAATTTAAAATCCCTATATTTATTTTCTAAAAAGTTAGTACAACAACATAAGAACGAAAACCGGGACAGTTGGGTCTACTGTCCCTAATTTTATTAATTTTTATTAATTTTATTTATTTATCAGACCACCCAACCCATGTTTAGTATATTGCAAAAAGGACTCCACGTCAACACAAGCCAAAATTTGAAAAATTGGCTAAACAAAAAAGTAGTGCAACAGGATTAAGAGTATCACCCCGGGTACCTGAAGCAATCCGGCGGTGAGGAGAGTAACCGGGTTAACAGCAATCCTTAACCCCAACTGGCCGAGGAAAATATTGAACAAAAATAATAATACTCCCCCCATCAAAAGTTGCAGGATCAACCGCAAGGTGAATTTAAAAACCTTGAGCAAAACACTGCCCATGAGAAATAATCCCAAAAGACCGAGGGCTATCAACAAAAGCAGCTTTAACTCCATCAGTCCCACCCCTTTTACCGGCAATCTTGTCCCACGGCATGTATATGGAGTGGGAAGGGAAAATATGCTTACTTCTTATAACTCCCGGCGGCCTTCCAGGGCCCTGGCCAGGGTCATCTCATCGGCATATTCCAGGTGGGCGCCCACGGGCAAACCGTGGGCAATGCGGGTAACCTTCAAACCCAGGGGTTTGATTAGCTGGGCCAGGTAAAGGGCGGTGGCATCACCTTCAACGTCCGGATTGGTGGCCAGAATTACTTCTTTTATCTTTCCTTCACCCAACCTGGCCAGAAGCTGCTTGATGGTCAGGTCATTGGGGCCCACCCCGGCCAGGGGTGAAATGGCCCCCTGCAGGACGTGGTAGAGCCCCCGGTAGCCCCGGGTTTTTTCCATGGCCAATACGTCCCTCGGCTCCTGGACCACACATACCAGGGTGTTATCCCGGCCCGGGTCGGAACAAATCTGGCAGACCTCCCGGTCGGTGAGGTTGGCACAGACGGAACAATAGCGGACGTTGTCGCGGGCGAAAACCAGGGCCCGGGCCAGGTTGTGGGCTACTTCCGGCGGTGCGTTCAAAAGATAAAAAGCCAGGCGCTGGGCTGTTTTGGGACCGATACCGGGCAGCTTGGACAGCTCCTCAATCAGGCGGTTCGCCGGGCCGGAGAGATACCTCACCGGTTCTCACCCCTAAAAAAGGCCGGGCAGGTTCAGTCCACCGGTCAGTTTGCCCATTTCCTTTGACACCATTTCCCGCGATTGATTGAGGGCGCTGTTCACGGCTGTCAGGATAAGCTCCGTCAACATTTCTACGTCCTCCGGGTCCACCGCTTCGGGCTTGATTTCCAGGGCCACCAGTTCCTGTTTTCCGTTCACCACTGCCTTTACGGCCCCTCCCCCGGCGGTGGCTTCCACTGTCCGGTTGCCCAGTTCCTCCTGCAGGCGCATCATTTCCGCCTGCATTTTCTGGACCTGCTTCAGCATTTTGTTCATATTGGGACCCATCATGATTGATCTCTCCTTTTAATTAATTTTTTCTTCTATCTCTTCTCCCCCAAAGAGCTGGATGGCCGTTGCGGCGTCAAGCTGCTCATCCGGCTCGTCCGGTTTCCTTTCTTCCGGGGGAGCGTTCCCGTACACTATGTTTACCCGCCAGGTTCCCGGAAATAAAACGGCCAGCGCCTCTTCCACCACCCGGCGGTTTGCCGCCGTGTCCAGCAGCTCCTTGAACATGTCATCGGGGCCGAAGGCTATGGTTAACACCCCTTCCCCAACCTGCTCGGGCCAGCTGTGGATAAGATAATTGTATACCGGGAGGTTTTTGCTTTGAACCAGGTCCAGCACCTGTGGCCAGCGCTGCCTGATTTTGTCCAGCGTAACACCGCCGTTGGCGCAAACCTCCCCGTTTCCGGGGGGAGCTTTTACGGCCTGAGTTGGCTGAACTTCTTTTGTGGCGGCTCGTTTTTTCCCCCGCCCTCCCGCAGCGGTGTTTTTACCTGCCTGGGGCCGTTCTGTGCTTGTGTCGCCCGTGTTGCCAGCCTTTAGTTCTTCCTCTGGAGGTTGGACATCTTTTTCGACAACATCTTTTTCCCCAACGGAACCATTCACGCGGCCGGCCATCAACTGTTCCAGGCGCAACTCCAGCTGTTCCACCCGCCGGGCAAGGGCGGCCGGGGAACTGCCGCTTTCGGGACGGGTGGCTTCTACCAGGGCCACCTCCAGCAAAACGCGGGGCTGGCTGGCCCATTTCATATCCTGTTCCACCCGGGTCAACACATGTAAAATGTGCAGCAATTGTTCCCGGGTGAACTCACCGGCCCGTTCCAGCAAACGCTCCCTTTCTCCGGAAGCCAGGGTCAGCTCTTCGTGGGGTGAAACCCGGATTAGCATGAGGTTGCGTAAGTAGGCCGTCAGCCCCTGGACAAAGAGGCGCAGGTCCTTTCCTTCTTCCACCAGGGTAGCAACCAGGTGCAGCAAGCGGTCCGCCCGGCCGGCAGCCAGGTTTTGAGCCGCCCCATCCAGCAGGTCGTCCCGCACGGTACCCATAATCCGGTGCACATGGTCTACGGTAACAACCATGTTGCCGTAAGCCGCCGCCTGATCCAGGATGCCCAGGGCGTCCCGCAGGCCACCATCGGCAGCCCGCGCAATCAGATATAAAGCCTCCTCTTCCACTTGAAAACCTGCTCCGGCGGCCACCTCCCGCAAACGGGCCAGCATATCCGCAAGGCCAATGGGATGAAAATCAAAACGCTGGCACCGGGACAGGATGGTCAGGGGGACTTTATGAGGCTCGGTAGTGGCCAGAACAAAAACCACATGGGCGGGCGGTTCCTCTAATGTTTTCAGCAGGGCATTAAAAGCCTCACTGGTCAGCATATGCACTTCGTCTATAATATAAACCCGGTAGCCGGCCAGCGCCGGTGAAAATCTTACTTTTTCCCGCAGTTCCCTGATCTCGTCAATGCCCCGGTGGGAGGCGGCATCTATTTCCACCACGTCCATGGATGTACCCGCGTTAATCTCCCGGCACACGGCACATTCATTGCAGGGTTCAGCCCCCTGGCGCGCAAGGCAATTCAGTGCCCTGGCCAGGACCTTGGCCGTAGTTGTTTTTCCCGTGCCCCGGGGACCACAAAAAAGATAGGCGTGGGCAATTCTCCCGGCCAGCAAGGCATTCTTCAGGGTAAGGGTAACGTGTTCCTGGCCGACGATTTCTTGAAAACGCCAGGGGCGCCACTTGCGGTATAGGGCCTGGTAAGACATGGTGATTCACTCCACGAAAGTATTCATTAAACCGGCCATACGGCACGGCATTGCCGTGCCCGCTCCGGCGCTCCGTACCCAAAGCACCCCTTGCCTGGACAGCCTGCCTTTGCAAGGAGTCTTTTCCAGCTGTTCACGCTTTAGTATATAGTCTTACAACAAATTCGCCGTCATTTAATAGTTTCCTCTTTTAGAAAAAATAAAGAACTGCTTTTACGCAGTTCGTGAAATCTTATTGGCCGTGCACCTGTCGTTGAATGGTGACTTCCGGGCGTTACCCCTGCAGGTAGCTCGGGTCAGGCACCCTTGCGGCACCCGGAGGTGCTTCCTTAGTGCTGCTTCCGCCAGGACCTGACACGGTTCAGAAGTCTCCGTCGCGCAAGACCCAACCGTCGTCACCCCTTACAGGAGCCGGACCCCACAAGCCACACCCGCGGACAGGAATTCGACCCCGCTACAGCGGTTTGCGGGTACAGGGCACCGCTACCTCCCCGTCTAGCACGGCCAATGCTTCCACCGGCCGTAGGCCGACCATGCCAAACCTGCGGCCAAAAACTTTTTACTGGCGGAGAGAGTGGGATTCGAACCCACGAGACAGGCTTTGTACCCGTCTACTCGCTCTCCAGGCGAGCGCCTTCAACCACTCAGCCATCTCTCCACGATCTGGCCCTGGCCTACTGCCGCTGGTACGATATTCTTTTATATAATTTATTATATCCATGCCGCACAAAAAACTCAAGAGGGGGGTACCTGGCAGAGCTGCGGCATGCCGGGTCTCCGTTTTTATATTTTACAACCAACGACGGGTTTTTGCAAGCGGTTCTTCCGTGCGGAATGTCGTCTCCTGTGGCCATGTCTCCCGTGGCCACTGCGGGTCGTATGTTATACACGGGTACACCCTTGTTTTTCCCCGGCAAATACCCATGAGGGGCACACCACTTTTCACGTTTCTCCCGTTAAGGTACTATATAATTGATGTATAATCTTCTAAATGAACCTGGAAAGATGACTAGCTTTTTTGAAAGGGGACGGGATTTTGCAAGCGGAGCAGCTTCAGGCTTTAAAGAACTGGTTTAACCAATACGTTAAGAACTTTTACCATGATGACCCCGACGTTCAGGCAGGAATCAAGCTCAAGGAGGAACACACCAAAAGGGTCTGCGAGAAAATATTGCGTATCGGAAGCTCTTTAAACCTGGGGGCTGAAGACCTTTACCTGGCCGAAACCATCGCCCTGTTTCACGATATTGGGCGCTTTAAACAGTTTGCCCTCTACCATACTTTTAACGACCGGCGTTCGGAAAATCATGCGCTCCTGGGCATACGCGAACTGGAACGGACCGGAGTGCTCGTCGCCCTAACAGAAGAAGAAAGGAACCTGATCACGAAGGCCATCGAGTATCATAACCTTTGTACGCTGCCCCCGGATTTACCGGACCGACTCTCCTTATTTGCCCGGCTGATCCGGGATGCAGATAAACTGGACATCCTGGAGATGTTCACCGCTTCCCTGGACCGTAAGAACGATCAACCAAACGCCCAGCAGATTTCCGGCCTCCCCGATACACCGGGATATTCGCCGGTTCTGGTTCGAAACCTGCTTCAAGAACAACTCTGTTACTACGATGACATGAAAAATTTTAACGACCGCAAACTGCTCATGCTTTCCTGGATTTACGACATCAATTTCCCCTGCTCGCTCTCGGATATTGCCGGGAACGGCTATGTAGAAAAAATTATCGCCCGACTGCCAAAGACCGGAGAGATCCAGAAAGTTTACGACCATTTGCAGGCTTACATAGCGCGCCGGCAGGCCCGCTGAAGCGACGAAGTTTCCTGCAGGCAGACATGCCGGGCGAACACGTAGACCCGGGCATTATGCCCGGGCCCACCCCAACCACCAACGACATAGCGGCGGCCAAAGGAATAATCTTTTGCTGATCCAGCGGTCCCTATTTCTCCCTGTCCGCCAGCAAAACTCCCCCGACACCCACATTTTCACGTTCCATCTCTTCAATGAGAATTGTAAAAGCCTGGGCGGGGATATTCATTATTTTGCTGGCGATTTCGGTAAAGGACTTCACCAGTTCCGCCTTTTGTTCCTTGCTCATTTTCGGGCCGTGAACCGTAATTACGGGCATCCTGTCACCCCCTCTTGATGCTGCAGGATTCTCAAAAAGCGCCCTCTTTTTTTCCGAGAGGACGCTTAGTTTGCTCTTAGACCGCTTTCAAGCTTTCGGCCCGGATGAGGTCCAGCAAGCGCTTTTTCAGGCGCAAGAATTCGGGCTCGTCTTTCACTTCGTAAGTGCGCGGCCGGGGCAAGTTGATCTGAACCGTCTCTTTAATTTGCCCGGGGCGGGCGGTCATTACGTGCACCGTATCGCTTAAAAAAACTGCTTCCTCCACGTCATGGGTTACAAAGAGAATGGTCTTGCGGGATTCCTCCCACACCTTGAGCAGAATCTCCTGCATGATCAATCTGGTTTGGGCGTCCAGGGCGCCAAACGGCTCGTCCATGAGCAGTATTTCCGGGTCGTTGGCCAGGGCACGGGCAATGGCGACCCGCTGTTTCATCCCTCCGGAAAGACTTACCGGGTACGCATCCTCAAAACCCTTCAAACCGACCAGTTCAATGTAATGCTGGGAGATGGCGTGGCGCTCTGCCGCCGGTACGCCACGCAATTCCAGGCCAAATTCGATGTTGCGCCGCACCGTCAACCAGGGAAAAAGGGTATAGGATTGGAAAACCATCCCCCGGTCCGGTCCAGGCCCCTTGATTTCCCGGCCGTCCAGCAGTACCCGCCCGGCGGTGGGCCCGGTCAATCCGGCCACAATCCGCAGGATGGTGGACTTGCCGCACCCCGACGGGCCGAGAATGGTCACGAATTCCCCTTCCCGCACTTCAAAACTGGTGGCCTGGAGCGCCTCCACATCGTTGCGCCGCCCGTTAAAGGTTTTACATACCCCTTGAATCCTCAACTTAATACCCTTGCCACCTAACATTTTAAGTCCCCCGCCGCTGGTATGCAAACAACACATTATAGATAAACTTAAAAATTAAATCGGTAATCATACCTAAGAGGCCAATGGTCAGGATGCAAACAAATATTTTTTCCGTGTGCCCAAACCTGGCCGCGTGCATGATGGCATAACCCAGGCCGGAACTGGCCCCCACAATTTCGGCCACCACCAGGTAGGTCCAGGCCCAGCCGAAAGTAATGCGCAAAGTATCCACTATCCCCGGCAATGAGGCAGGGATAATCACCCGGCTGAAAACGGAAAAGCCCCTGGCCCCCAGGGTGTAGCTTACTTCGATTAGCTCGATGGGCACGTTCTTGGTCACGTCCATGACCATGAGCACCTGCTGGAAAAAAGTCCCCCAAAAGATGACCATGATCTTTTCCGGTTCACCCAGGCCCAGCCAAAGGATGAACAGGGGAATAAAGGCCGAAGCCGGCATATAGCGGATAAAGCCAAACATGGGCTCAAAAAAACCCATGGCCCACTTCCAGGTACCCATGAGGATCCCCAGGGGTACCGCGATTACAGCCGAGATTAAAAAACCGGAAGTAACGCGAAAAGTGCTGACCAGGGCATGTTCAGCAAGTGAACCGTCCCGGATCATCTCAATTGCCGTCCGGGCCACCTCACCGGGGGTCGGCAACAAAGAGGCCGGCACCAGATGCCCGTAGGCCAGCAAGGACCAGATGACAAACAAGAGGGCAAAGTGTGCGGCTCCCAGGCCGCTGTATAATGACTTGCTTATATCCTGCCGCAACAACATTTTGTAACCTCGATGTTACTGGCGCCGCGGTCCGGGCGCCGGAATATATAATTGAGAATTAAAACTGCCGGGTGGCGGCCTCCCGACGGCTGGATGAACGCCACCCAGCGCCGCTTTGGGGTTGGTGTCTTCTAAATAGGTTACTTCGGAGCTTTTTCCAGGTAGCTGCCATCAATCATCTGGTTGATGTCGGGCCTGGTGTTGATCACTTTTTTATCATAGTAGAAGTCTACCGCTTTCTGCAAGGTTTTTTGAATTTCACCGTTGAAAAACTTCAGGTTGTCTTCCAGGCTGTACAACCGGATGCCGTCCAGGAAACCTTCCGGCTTCATGTCCAGCCCCCTGGCCATGATTTTCACCGCCTCTTCCTGGTTTTCGGCATAAAACTTCATGGCCTTGGCCAGGCCGTTCACGATGGCCTGCATTTCCCTGGGATGGCTTTCGGCAAAATCTTTACGGAAAGCCACCGCATCAACAATCAGCCCCGGTGTTTCCCTGGAGGTAATGATCAGGTTGCCGTTGCCTTCCTTAACTCCCCTGGACAGCCAGGGTTCCCAGGTTACCGCCGCATCCACTTTCCCGGCAACAAAGGCCTGACCGGCATCTCCGGCACTGCCAGACTGAACCATCTTGATGTCGTTTTCACTCAAACCGGCTTTTTCCAGGCAGTTCAACAGGAAGAAGTGGCTGGTGGTACCCACGTCGAGGGCCACGGTTCTGCCTTTCAGGTCAGCTACCGATTTAATGTCCTTTTTGGCCACGATACCGTCGCCGCCGTAGGAATCATCCAGCGCCCAAATAATTTTCAGCGGTACCCCTTCGGCTTCCAGGGTGGATTCAATGTCCAGGGTGGTGGCCATGCCGTCCACCTTGTTGCCCTTTAAAGCAGCCTTCCGCTCAGCCAAACCCTGAATGACGGAAATTTCCACATCCAGCCCTTCCTCTTTGAAAAAGCCCTTATCCCGGGCTAAAAACAACGGGCCATATCCCGGCCAGGTAGGCAGGGTAATGCGCACCTTTTCCAGTTTTTGCTCCTGCCCGGTCCCTGCCTGTTGCTGCTTCCCGGAATCAGACGTTTTTTGCCCCCCGCAACCGGCCGCGACCAAAACCAGGACAAGGACCAGGGTTAAAACCGCCAGTTTACTAAGTCTACTTAACACTACATCTCCCTCCTGTAGTTTTAAAGTTTTAGCGCAATAAACCGTTCGACAAAAAAAACATCTTTCCTGTCGGCAGGAAATTAACTTTTACTGGTATTTTTAGACATCAGGGCTTCAACAAGGGCCATGTTTTCCTCCGGCCGGCCCACGGTAATGCGCAGGCAGTTGGGCAAATTAAAACCGTGGCCGGGGCGGACGATAATCCCCTGTTCAACCAGGTAGTGGTATACTTCCCTGCTGTCCTCACCCGTATCTACCAATAGAAAATTGGTCTGGCTGGGAATGACCCTCCAGCCACAGGCAGTTAGCTGTTCAGTCAACCACTGCCGCTGCTCGCGGTTGTATTTTTGCATGGTTTCTACATATGTACGGTCGCGAAAGGCAGCCAGGGCGGCTGCCTGCCCCAAAACACCTGCATTAAAGGGAGGACGGACCCGGTGCACCCGGGCAACGAGGCCGGCAGCTGCGATTAGATAACCCACCCGGGCCGCCGCCAGACCGTATATCTTGGAAAAGGTGCGCATCACCAGCAGGCGGGGCTCGGCATTAATGAGAGGTACGGCCGTATATTTCGCCGGATCATCGGTGTACTCGTTGTAGGCTTCATCCACCGCCACCAGCACCCGTTCCGGCAGCCGCCGCAAAAAAGGCAAAAGCTCAGGTGCGGGAAAGGCCGTACCGGTAGGGTTGTTGGGGTTGCAGATAAAAATGAGTTTTGTTTTTTCTGTAACGGCGGCAGCCACCTTTTCCAGGTCAATGCGATAGTCGGTTAAAGGGACGCGCACCGGTACGGCCCCGGCCAGGTGAGCAGCCGCAGCGTAGGAACCAAAGGTAGGGGAAGGGATTAGCACCTCGTCTCCCGGATCAAGAAAGGCCATGGCCACCAGGTTTATTACTTCGTCGGCCCCATTGGCCAGGAGAAATTGTTCCGGTGACAAGCGGTAGAAAGCAGCCAGTTCCCGGCACAGGGCACGGCCGTAAGAGTCGGGATAACGGTGTAGGGCGGCCGCCGCCTCCTGTATGGCCTTTACTGCCGCGGGCGAAGGGCCGTAGGGGTTTTCATTGAAGGAAAGCTTGTACACCCGCTCCCGACCCAGGCGTGCCCGGAGCTCGTCAAGCGGAAGGTCGGGAAGTTCCACCGGGAAGGCCTGCACGGCGGCAGTCCGCCGGGCGGCCAGCAGCTCAAGTTCCATGGGGTTACTCCGCCACTCCTTTCAACATCGAATTGAACACAAGGGACATGAAAAATAAAGGCCGGATGCCTGCTTAAAACCTGTTCACCTATTTAAAGCCGGCGGCCCAACTCATCGGCTGCCATCAGGGCCTGCACCAGCATCTCTTCATCAACAGAAAAGGGCATGTTCTGGATGTCTTCCGCGGCCAGGGCCCCGGCTGCTACTACGGCAAGTTTTTCAGGCGTCACGGCAGCAAGGCCAAGTTCGACAAAGGTTGTGGGTAAGCCCAGCTTCCGGTAATAATTGATAAGTTCCCTTGCTTCAGACGCATTATTTTCCAGCATTAATTGAACCAGAATCCCAAAGGCCACGCTTTCCCCGTGGTAGCGACTGTGGGTTTCCGGCAGGCAGGTCAGGCCGGAATATACCGCGTGGGCGGCTGCAGTACGGCACTCGTCGCCGCCCAACCCGCTGACCAGGCCGCTGACCATGATAATGGCGTCCACCACTTCAGCCAGGTGTTTATTTACTTCCCGGAGTCTAACCGCCTCCAGGGCGGCTTCCCCGTGCAAAACAAGCACTTCCCGGGCCACTGCCGCCAGCTGCAAGGCACTGCGAATCACGGCTGAATCAGAACGGTTCCGGGCTGTTGCTTTCAGCTCATACCACTTGGCCAGGGTATCCCCGATGCCGGCGATTAAAAACCCGGCCGGAGCCCGGGCAATGGTTGTCAGATCCACCACTACCAGATCCGGCAGGCGCACCCGCCGGGAAATTTCCTGGAAAACACCCTGCTCGTTGTAGATGATGGAAATACCGGTAAAGGCCGCGCAGGTGGCGGCAATGGTGGGAACGGTCACCACCGGAACATCAGCCAGGTAAGCCGCTCCCTTGGCCGTATCCAGGGCTTTACCGCCGCCCACGCCAATGAGCATCTCCGCCCCGGCGTCCCGCACGGCAGCAGCCAGCTTTTCGATATTAACAGGGGAACACTCTCCCCCGTACCATACACAACCGGCTATCTCCCTGCCGGCTTCTTTTAACCCTGCCGTGAGGCGCTCCCCGGTAACCTGCAGGGCGGTTTTCCCACCGGCGATCAAAACCCGCCGCACCGCCCGGGGCAATAATTCGCCTAAACTTTCCAGCGCCAGTTCTTCCCGTACATATTTGATTGGAGCAATGCAACGCTGCATATTCACTATCACCCAAAAAACATATTTCGTGATTTCACGACAAAAACCTTCTTTGGCTGTGTGCAAATTCGGCAACCAAAAAACCACCTGCGAAAAATGTCCGGTTCATTTATCCCCCAAAAAAGTCCAGCGCCTGTTTTCTACCTCCACCCATTATGCCAAAAACAACCTGTCCAGCGGACTTTAATTTCGGGTCTTTATTTAAATTTTTAACTGTTACGGTGACTAATCGTCGACACCAGAGCAGCATCCTTGAATGAATAATGGTTCTCCCCTGCAAAAACCCCGGCATAACCCGGGGTTACTAACACTTGAATCTATATACATGCACCTGTATACCGGACACAGTTTCGCCCGGCAGCCTTTGCTGCGTACAGCGTATTGTCGGCGCGCATAATGAGGGTATCGGCCGTGTCCGGCGGGCAGTAACCGGCCACTCCGAAACTGGCAGTCACGTGGTCTACGCCCGGAATATCCATGCGGCTTAACCGTTCTCGAAGCTCTTCCGCTAAACCGGCGGCCTTGTCCACCGATGTATTTGGCAAAAGTATTATAAATTCTTCTCCGCCCCAGCGGGCCAGGCAGTCTGTTTTGCGGATCCTTTGTTTGATCATATCTACTAAACTTTTAAGGACACGGTCGCCGGTAGCGTGCCCGAAGCGGTCGTTTATGCTCTTAAAGTGGTCCAGGTCCACCATGATTATGGAAAAGGGCAGACCGGTCCGCCGCGTGCGCTCAATTTCCTGTTCCAGCACCTGCATAAAATAGCGGCGGTTGTAAGCATTTGTAAGGGGATCGATTATGGACAGCCGGTAAAGCTGTTCCTCCATTTTTTTGTATTTCGTAACGTCCATGGCGTAGTGAAGGTAGATATCCTCTCCCAATGGAACCCACCAGGTATCCCAGATGCCCCCTGCAAATTCCACTTCGCTGTTTATTGGTACATTTTTATCCAAAGCCTCGTCTCCACGGCAGAAATAACATTTCGTGCCGGGTAAAGGGGTGCCGGATTTTTCAATTGCCTCCCGGCACTCGTCTGGAAGGGATTTCGTACCATGTATGCTCCTCCAACAATAATTTCCTACTTTTGTTCCCACCACCATTTCCGCTGCTTTATTCTGCGCCAGAATAAGGCGCTCCCTTGAAACCAGCCAGGCCGGACTGGGAATGCCCTCCAGTATCTGGCGGAGCCGCTCTTCTTTGCGCCTGTTTTCCTCCTCCAGCCGCTTGCGCTCGCTGATGTCGCGCACAATGCCCACTGCATGCCAGGCGTCCCTGATCTTCAAAGCAGACAGTGAGAGCTCCACATCAAGCTCCCGCCCGTCTTTATGTTTGGCTTTCAGCTCAATTGTTTTCCCTATGGCATTCCCTTCCCCGGTCAGCTGAAAACGCCGGAAGCCCTCTCTATAGGCCTGGTACTGGTTTTCCTCCGGCACCACCAGCCGGTGCAGTTCCTTCCCCAGGATTTCTTCCCGGGAGTAGCCGAATAGCTGTTCCGCCGCCGGGTTCCAGAAAGTGACGTTCCCCTGCCCGTCAAGCATGACGATGGCGTCCCGAGCCGAGCCCATTACGGCACTTAAAGTTGCCTCCCTTTCCCGCAGTTCTTCTTCCATCCGCCTGCGCTCCGACAGGTCGATAATCAGTGCCAGACATACTTTTTCTCTATCGTGTTCAAACAGCTGCAGGTGTACTTCTACAGGGTAAAGGGAGCCGTCTTTCCGGCGGTGTACCGTGTTAAAAACGATCTTCTCCTGCTCCCCCCTTACCAGGAGGTCAAGGAGTTCCCTGAAGCTCTGCAGGTCAAGCTCAGGCTTCAGGTCAAGGGGCGTCATGCTGCTCAGTTCTTCGATTGTGTAACCCAGATTTTCCCTGGCACCGCGGTTCACCGCAATAAATTTTAAGGTCTCAGGGTGAAAAATATAGATCTCATTCAATGAACCTTCAAATATCCGCCGGTACATGTTTGCATAGGCATTTGCTTCATAAAGCCGCAGTGCCATTTCAACTGCCGACACCAGCACATGTTCGCCGGCACCTTTCAGCACATATCCGTAGCCTGTAACCGAACGGATTTTCTCCACAACTTCCTGTTGTGTATGGGCGGTAAGAAAAACGACAGGCACGTCTTTTAACTGCTGTATCGACCGGGCTGCCAGCGCCCCGTCCATTCCTTCTCCCAGCTCTAAATCCATCAGGATGAGGTCGGGGCACCGGCTGCTGCGGACTTTCTCCACAGCTTCTTCGCCTGTCAGGGCAATTTCAGTCATATACCCGTACTTGTTCAGGATATTTGCCGTTATTTGCGCAAGAAACCTGCTGTCTTCTACAATAAGAATTCTCTTGCCCTTAAATGTTTTCATCGCCAAACCAACCCCCGGGCAATTATTTCTTCCGCGGCAGCGGAATGTCCTTCGCCGGAATCACTTATTTCAGCGGTTGTGACCATAAATTGTTTCAGCAAACTAAGATCTCGTTTAATACTGATCTTCGTGAAAAATTTTATCACTTTACGCAGCTTTCAATAAAAGCACTTACTACCTCCGGGTCAAACTGCGTCCCCGCATTCCTTTTTATTTCAGCTATTGCTTCTTCCCTGCTCATTGCTTTCCGGTAGGGCCTGTCGTTGGTCATGGCGTCGTAAGCGTCAGCAACAGCCAGGATACGGGATAAAAGAGGAATTTCTTCCCCTTTTATTCCCCGGGGATAACCCCTGCCGTCCCACCGTTCATGGTGGCACAGGATGTATTCAGCAATGGAAGCCAGCTCCGGCGTACTCTGGGTAATGCGGTAGCCGATTTCCGGGTGTTTCTTCATCTCCGCCCATTCTTCCTCTGTCAAAGGACCGGGTTTTAGCAGAATACTTTCTTTGATGGCTACCTTCCCGATATCGTGAAGCACTGCCAGTAACTCCAGCTCATCCATTTGTTTAGCGGAAAGGCCCAGTTCTTTCGCTATTTTAATGCTTATTTCCTTTAACCTTTCTGCGTGTTCTTCCGTTTCCATGCTTTTTTCAAAAAGGGTGGCCTTCAGGGATGAAATAACGGCATTTCTGTAACTCTTGCCCTGCAGAAGCTTATGGCGGTACATCCATTCCTCGGCTTCCTTCAGTACCTGCCAGATGTTTTCTTCGGCTCTGATTTTTGCGGCATAGCCCAGGGCAATACTCAACTGAATGGGCCCATCACTGTCCAAAGTACACCTGTCCTTAATCCTCCTGACAATTTCTTCCGCTGCTTTCATACCGGTCCGGGGCAGCAAAATGACAAATTCGTCACCGCCCCAGCGGGCGATAATATCCTCCCGCCGGCAGCATTTTTTTATTACCTCTGCCGCTTTTTTCAGAAGAAGATCCCCTGCCTCATAACCGAAGACGTCATTGGTCAGCTTCAATCCGTTGAGATCACCAATGATAAACAATACAGGCAGCTGACGCGGCGTATCCAGCCGCTTTATTTCTTCTTCCATAAACCTGCGGTTGTAAAGACCGGTCAACTGGTCATGATAGCTCAAAAAGAGGATTTTTTCTTCAAATTTCTTGCGCAGAATATATTCGGAAATAATCCTTGCGGCAAGCTGCAGGCAATTGATGTCGGCTTCAGACCATTCCCTGTTTTTCAGACAGTCGTCAAAACCGATAAAGCCGTTGTATTCCCCTTTCACATATACAGGCAGTACCAGCAGGGACTTGATCTCCTGGGGCCTTAAGATTTCCTTTGTCTTTTCGTCGGGGATGTCTTCAATGTCCCTGTAGTTAATCACTTCCCTGTTTTTAAGCCTGTCCACCCACCAGGTTAATTCAGCCTCAGGGATTTCCTGAAGATTTTCTTTCTGGGGCGTTATACCGGGTGCCGTCCACTCAAAAGTATTGCTCATGGTCCCTTTTTCCCGGTCCGCTTCAAAGAGGTAGGCCCGGCTTGCCTTGAGGCCTTCTCCCATCATCCGCAGGGCTTTGAAAAGAAAAACCTCAGGTTCAGTCTCCTGCATGGCCAGAAAGGAAAGGCCGCTGATGAGCTTTTCGTATTCCAGCCTTTTTTGGAGCTCCGCTTCGGCCTCGGTGATTTCCTGAAACAAGGTGACAAAATACCCTTTTTGGGGAGAAAAGGCGGTTATTTTGTACCAGCGCTGCAAAGGTTCTGCATAATGGCTGAACTCATGTCTTTCACCGGTCAGGGCCACCTTGCCGTAAAAGGCCGCCCAGTCAAAGCCGCCCGCCATGATGACGGGAAGCACTTCCGTCACTCTTTTCCCGAGGATAGCTTCTCTTTTTAACCCGGTCATTTCTTCAAAGGCGGGGTTGACTTCCAGAAAGATATAGTCTTCCGGCTCCCCCTGCCTCCCGTACAGCACCTTGTGACAGGTATAGCCAAAGGGAGATTCCATAAGTATTTCTTTATAAATCTTTTCTTCCATCTTCTTAAATCCCCCTTTTCCTGACAAAAAAGCCCCCTGCGCATAAGCATAGAAGGGCCTACCCGGAATTTCAGGCAATAACCCTGTTTCTGCCTGTTTTTTTAGCCGTATATAGATTTTTGTCAGCAGACTGCAGGAAGCCTTCAAAAGACAAATCCGGATTCCCTTCAGCAGTACAAACGCCGAAACTTGCTGTTATTTTCAGATTTATTCCCGCATATTCAAATACCTTTTCTTCTGTAGCCTTTCTCATCCTCTCGGCAACCTGTTTTGCAACATCTTTACTAGTGTCTGTCAAACAAACAAGAAATTCTTCTCCGCCGTACCTTGCAACCCAATCCTTCCCGCTGCGGATGTTTTTTTCAAGGAGTAATGCAAACTCTTTAAGAATATGGTCACCTGCTGTATGTCCGAAGTTATCGTTTACTTTCTTAAAATGGTCAATATCCGCCATTATTATAGATAACGGCTCTTGTGCAACGCCGCTTTTTATCATTTCTGCCGGCAGCCTTTCATTTATATACCGTCGGTTGAATATTCCCGTTAAACTATCTTTAATAGCTAGTTCATTTAACTGCTTTATATAATTCTCCAGTTCAATATTGTTTTCATTACCCAGTTCACTCACAACTATACTTCCCGTGATATCTTTCAGCATTTCCAGAACCAGTTTTCTATTTTCGATATTTAACGGAACGGCGGTTATCATGTAAATTTTACCCTGAAGATACTCCATTTTTATGAATATGTCATTCTCATTATATGCTTTCATCGAGATACAGTTTTCACACAGCTCACCTTTCTGCCAGAAATCATAACAATGATTATCTTCGTGATCTAAAAAACCAATTTTATACTCCAGAACCTTTTTAAAAACAGGATCTACTACTCTGGCAATCTGGTACATACTTTTCAACAAATCAAGAGACTCATAAAGCTTTTCCATTTTCTTTTCTTCTGCACTGAACATATATCCTATCTCCTCTCAGGCAGGGTTGAAGCACGTCTCCTTAAACGGCACCAAAATTAATCAAAAGCCTTTCCTTTAATAACTCCATGTCTTTCCTGTTGTGAGGGATGGTGAAATACCTAAGTTCTTGACCCTTCGCCCCGGCGGCGGTCTGCTCGGCCTGGGCGGCGAGCTGGGAGGCCGAGTCGGCCACCTGCTTGGACGTTTGGACTACCTGGCCGACGATCTCGCGCAAGTTTGTGCGCATGCGGTTTTTCCCCTAAATCTTTCTGAATGAATAATTAGATTTTCTGCGCGTTAGTCCATTCCAGCGCCGGTTTCCTCAGGCAATTCCGTTTTTTAGCATACCGCTTCGGTGTTCAGCAGTAGCAAGATATGCCCGTCTTTCATGGCAAAGCCGGAAAGGCACACGACGGTGTGGCCGAAAACATCAAGGCGCCGGACACCGCCAGCACCCGGCTCAGCGGGGGAATTAAAGAGATGATCTACAAAGACCGAGGCCCGCGCATAATGTAATAAGGAAAATAAAGTGAAAAACCCGTTTTCCAGGCGTATGGAAAAACCAGAGGCATGAAGAGATAGCGGTAAAGGTGGGAAATATGGCAGGTAATAGATAAAAAGCGATATTCATCAGAGGTGGAATTGGGGTTTTTGTTGGGAAGGGATAATTGCAATATTATGTTGGAAGTGGCATAATTTAATCCCCCCGTATCCATATATTGTTAACATGGTTTGATATTAGCAATTCCATGCGTGCCTGCTCCCATTGTTCTTAGTTTAAATTTTTAATTCGACAATCACTGCAACACTCCTTTATTTTTCCAACCTGTATCCAAAATATTTACAAAATTTTCTGCAAGGGAAGTTTTTCATCTACACTAAATAATTGAGGGGTTATCGCCGTGATTGGCAATAACCCCTCAATTTATGTGGCTTTTGGCGGAGAGAGTGGGATTCGAACCCACGAGGCGGGTTTTGGCCCGCCTACTCGATTTCGAGTCGAGCGCCTTCAACCACTCGGCCATCTCTCCGTCAATTTAACCTTCCTTTTGCTTGTCTTTTTGCCTCAACTCCCGGAAGAAACGCTGGATGATTGCCGCACATTCACCGGCCAGGACGCCCGAGATAACCTCCACCTGGTGGTTAAACCGGGGCTCCCGCACTATATCCATAATGGAATCCACCGCCCCCGCCTTTGGGTCCCGGGCTCCGTAAACCAGCATCCGCACCCGAAACTGCACCATGGCACCGGCACACATGGGACAGGGTTCAATGGTGCTGTAAAGGATGGTATCCACCAGGCGCCAGTCCCTCAGGTAGCGGGCTGCCTCCCGCATGGCCAGGATCTCCGCGTGGGCCGTACTATCTTTCAGCGTTTCCCGGAGGTTGTGTCCCCGACCGATAATTTTATCTCCCAGTACCACTACCGCGCCGATGGGTACTTCACCCAGTTTATAGGCCTTTTCTGCTTCGGCCAGGGCTTCCAGCATGTAGCGGTGGTGATCCGTCAAATACCCCTCCCCACCAGAGATACCTGTCGACACACGTTATTTTAACATAGAAGAACCGTTCCTGGCAACCCATGCCCCAAAGGCCTGTCAATCAATCAACAGCTGGTATGCCTCAGATAATTTTATGCCCTCGTATTGTCCTATTTCGGGGAGATGGCTCAAAGGTCCACCTTGCGCTTCAGGGATAGATAACAGGGTCACCGCCGGGTTATGATGATTTGTGAACACCGTGGTATAGTCCACAATTCTAACATCTTTTTGACAGTCTTTATCAAATTGGATATACTATACTTACTATGAAAGCCAAAGAAGTAATGGAATTATTACGTATCAGCCGGAGCACCCTCAACAGGTTGCGGTGGAAAAAAAATCAAAGTAAACAAACTGCCCAACGGCTACTACGACTACGACGAAAAATCCGTTTACGAATACCTGCTAAAGACCACCGGCAAGCCTGTCAAGAGGAAAACCGTGCTCTACGCCAGGGTGTCCACAAATAAGCAAAAGAGGGATTTAGAAAATCAGCTGGAATTGTTGAAACAGTTCTGCCTCAACAACGGCTGGACAATTGATGGGATTTATAAAGACATTGCTTCCGCTTTAGATTTTGACAACCGGAAAGATTTTAACGAATTACTTAAAGAGATCCTCAACTACCGGATTGAAAAGGTCATCATCACTTACAAAGACAGGTTGACCAGGACCGGCTTCAATTTCTTCGAGAAGCTGTTCAGATCTTACGGCACGGAAATAATCGTCATCAACAACTACACCAACGAAAATCCGATACTGAAGAATTGATGGAAGAAATTTTCACTTTACTCCACAGCTTTTCCATGAAATTCTATTCCAGCCGGAGGAAAATAAAGAAGTGTCTGGAGGAAGTACTTAAATGAAAGTCAAGCGGGCAATAAGAATCAGGGTTTCTAGCAAAAGAAAAAGAGGGGCGAGGGAACTCGCCTACGACCTGGCTCAGTTCCGTAATTTGTTGTTAATCTTCCAGAGCAGGTATTACGCTCTTTTTGGGCAGGTCATTTTAAACCAGAGCGTCATTTATTCCCTCCTGGCCGACCAGACTATGAAAAAGAAACCCGAACAGGAAGAAGCACTTCGGGAAGCGTCCGAAAGGATTATCCAGCATCCGGACTTACAGGAACTGATCCAAAGGATGAAAGAGCAGAAAGCCAGGGTAGACAACAACTACGTCCTCCAGACCACTATCCGCCAGGTTATCAAAGATTACAAAAGTTTTCTGGCATCTCTGGCCGGATATCGCGTCAATCCAGGGAAATATAAAGAGCGGCCGCAACCGCCCAAACCCAAAAAGCTGGGTAAACTCACGCAAGTCACGGCAGAATTCAACAGCAACGTGTTTGAAGTAGAAGGTAATACACTTTTTCTGCGCCTGCGCATGAACGGCAAGAAAAGAATAAAAATAAAACTCCCCAGGGACGTGGAAGGTGTATCCTCGGTCAGGCTGGTCTATCATCTTTCCGACGTTTGGGTGGACGTAATTTACGAAAAGGAACTCAAAGAACCGGAGGCCGGGCTTATCCATCTGGCCGGAATCGACATGGGGATGGATAATTTAATTTCTCTAATTTCAACCAGCCCTGACGTAAAAAGCCTGATCATTTCCGGCAGGGAAGTCAAGTCTTTCAACTGCTGGTTTAACAAAAAGAAGGCCGCGGTGCAGTCGGCAATGGATACGCTGGGCAACAAAATTGCTCAGGAAGAGGACGAATCCCGGAAAAATGCCATGTCGAAAGAGCTGCTCAAATTAAAGTTCTACCTCCACAACCTTTACAACTACCGCGACCGCTGGATTGAGTCTCACTTCCACAAAGTAGCCCGTGTCCTGGCCGATTTCCTTTACGAAACCGGCCACAAAGCGGTTTACCTCGGCAAAGGGGCCACAGAAAGTAAAGACGGAATAGACTTAGGAAAAGTGACCAACCAGAATTTCGTGAGTATTCCTTTTCGTAAGCTGATCAATATTTTGAAGTACAAGCTGGAAGAGCTGGGTATGAAAGCGGAAGAAAAAGAGGAGTCCTACACCAGCAAGGCTTCCTCTCTTTCCGATGATATTTTGGAAATTCAGCGAAGGTACGACGAAGCCAAAGAGAAGCAGGGAGAAATAAAAATTAAGTGTTCCGGCAAAAGAATTGAGCGCGGCCTGTACAGGGACAATGTGCTCAACAAAGTTTTCAACGCCGATTTGAACGGCGCTTTAAACATTTTAAAGGTGGGAGCGAAGCTCCGCAGACTTACTCTAAGCCTGAAAGTTCTTTTGTGCAAGTTGTGCAACCCGCTGAGACTTAACCTCTACGATTTCATTTACAGGTTCAAAAGTAAGGCCGAGTCCCCTCCGGGGATAGGAGATAGTAAGCTGGCAACAGCAGGGTTAACTCGATAGATATGATATCGCCATTCAAATATAGAATGGTCGATTAAATATCTATTTGAGTGCCTAATTAGGTGGATCAGCACTTCTTAATACCACTACAAAGTACTTGGAGGGAGCCTTTTTGCCTTACACTTTCAAGGTTAAAACCCTTGGTTGCCCGGTAAACCAGTACGAGGGCCGGGCATTGGAATTGGCCATGGAAAAGGCCGGCTTTGTCCCAACCGGGGATATTGCCGATATTTATATCATCAACAGCTGCGTGGTAACCCAGGCCGCGGCTGCGGAAGCACGCCGCCTGGCCAGCCAGGCCAAAAAGGAGAATCCCCAGTCCCTGGTGGTTCTGGCCGGCTGCTATCCCCAGGTGTACTGGAAGGAAATAAAGGAAAAACTGCCCCAGGTAGACATTATTATCGGCACCACCGGCAGATCCCGGCTGCCGGCCGTCATAGCCCGGCAACTGGCTGAAACTCACCGGGAGCAAAGGGCAATCATCGTGGAACACGGACCAGGTGAGGAGTTCGAGGAGTTTCCCCTGACCGGCAATTACGGGCGCACCCGGCCGGTAATTAAAATCCAGGAAGGGTGCGACGAAGCCTGCACCTACTGCATTGTCCGGAAGGCCCGGGGGCTGCCCCGCAGTCTGGCTCCGGAAAAGGTGGTGGCCCAGGTCAAACATTTCTTAGATAAGGGCTGCCGGGAGATTGTCCTGGCCGGTACCCACCTGGGGGCTTATGGGAAGGACCTGCCCGGGTGGAATCTGGCCCGTCTCATTGAAGAACTGGACGCCCTGCCCCACTCCTTTCGCCTGCGCCTAAGTTATATCGAGCCAATGGATATAAGTCTTGAGTTTTTGCAAACCATGGCCCGGGTGCGAAAAGTATGCCCTTTTTTGTACCTCCCCCTCCAGAGCGGCTCGGATCGCATCCTCCAAAGGATGGGGCGCCGGTACACAAGCGCAGAATTTGCCCGGCTGGTACAAAAGGCAATGGAATTGATCCCCGGCCTTTCCATTTGGACCGATCTAATCGTGGGCTTTCCCGGGGAAACGGAAGACGACCACCAGCAGACCATGAAACTGGTCGAGGAGCTGGCTTTAAGCCACCTGCACGTGTTCCCCTATTCGCCCCGCCCGGGAACGGAAGCCGCCGGCTTTCCCGATCAGGTTGCTCCGGATGTGAAAAAGAGAAGGGTTCAGGAACTGCGCGCACTGGATGAAAAGCTATCCCTGCATTTTAACCAGCAGCTGGTAGGAAAACAGGTACAGGTGCTGGTGGAAAAGGTGGGGGAGAACCAGGGGGAAGGTTTTTCGGAGCACTACGTAAAAGTGCGGTTCCCGGCCGGCAATCCGGAACTGAAGAGTTCTTTAGTACCGGTGCAGGTTCTGGCCGCCGCACCGCGGGGAGTGGAAGGTTGCCTGATTACTTGACGTCGAATTCACATTGAATTTCGCCGGTTCCAATAAAAACCGAAAGCCCTGCAATCCATGCAGGGCTTAGCTTTCTCTGGTGCGCCCGGAGGGACTCGAACCCCCGACACGCGGTTTAGGAAACCGCTGCTCTATCCTCCTGAGCTACGGGCGCCCGTTGTAAACCGTAAGAACTATTATTGCCGGGAAAACCCCGGCAAAAAATTGCACTTACTGTTTGTCTGCCCTACAGTAAGTGAAAAATGCATCAGGGCTTGCTTACGCTTTATTTTAATTTAACTGGCGTGCCTGGAGGGACTCGAACCCCCAACCTTCTGATCCGTAGTCAGATGCTCTATCCAATTGAGCTACAGGCACACAACCAGATCGCCCTGAACATTGGCGAATCTAATTGTACCAAAGGGGACGTCAAAAGTCAAGACCGTTGCTTTGACCAAATACAAGAAAAGGGTGTGCTCGAAGGCACACCGCGTTTTTTTGGCGGAGAGCGAGGGATTCGAACCCTCGAGACAGTTTTATAACCGTCTACTCGCTTAGCAGGCGAGCGCCTTCGACCTACTCGGCCAGCTCTCCACGCAAGCACATTCAAACTGGCGGAGGGAGTGGGATTCGAACCCACGGGACCGGTAATCGGCCCAACGGTTTTCAAGACCGCCTCCTTAAACCACTCGGACACCCCTCCAGGTTATGCCCGATGCAAATAAAAGTATAACACAGGAATTCCCACCTGTCAACTGCAATAAACTACGAGTGTGTGATCCGTCTGTGATATTGTCAGGGTAAAATCCGTCAGTGAAAATGTCAGTATGAAGGAGATGGTTACCCTGTCGCAGACGGAACTGAAGCGGATGCTGGTTTTGCAGCGGGTTCTGGAAGGTCAAGTTGGTGCGCTTCCGCTCAAGACCCCCGGCATGCCCGGCGATCCAGTCGGCTATCCCGCTGGCCGAATTCGATTTTGTCCCTGGGTTTATAGTTTTTCAGTGTTTGAACATTTTCAAGAACAACTAAGCCACCTCGCTCTGGAATTGACGAAACCCGGGGAATTCTCGGATCGGAGGACGCACCGGAGTGGGCGGAAGTTCCGGGGGCGGGTTGGGTCCGGAAAGTGCGCGGTGAGGATGGTGAGCCGCCGGCATGGGCTACCTGATAGATACCTGCGTCTTGATCGACCACCTGACCGGAAGACTGTCCCCCGATACGGGCGCCTGGCTGGAACAGGTGGTGGCGTCCGGTTCAGCAGCCACCAGAGTGATCGTCTACCACGAACTCCTGTACGGAGCTCGTACTGAAAAAGCAAGAGCCGCCGTCGAAAAGCTGTTGGAAGCGTGGGAAATGCTTCCCGTGGACCGCAGAGTTGCCGGGCGCGCCGCCGAAATCCGGCGGGATCAGGCCGCAAAAGGCAGGACCCTGGGAATGGCCGACTGCCTGATCGCGGCGACGGCCGAGTTGAGGAACCTGAAGGTGGTCACCTCAAATATCAAAGACTTTCCTACTGTCGAAACGGTGCTTCCCGAAAAAATAGCCACTATAGGACTGTAGCTGGTAATCCTCCGGGTCGCTCGCCGGGCCGGTTATCACCACAGCCACCTCCGGACAGCCCGGCAGTTCCCGGAGATACTTGTAAAGCTCAACGCAGATGCGCCGCCTCATGCAGACGACCATGGCCTTGCCGTCTTAAGCCTCCAGTCGCCTTTCGAAGTGGAGCACGGTGTCGCGCAGCTGCCGGGCAAAGCCGTCAATGAAGTCGTACTGGCTACCCCGCGCTGCCAGGTTCGCTGTAGGTCAATGCGAATACCGTATCGGTCAGCCAGCGACGGAATGACTCATTGTCGCTGAACTGCTTAAACAGCTCGGTGTCATCCCGGAGCAGCGCGGTCATCACCCGAACGAGGGCCTTGTCGTGCTCGATACGTGCGTTCTGTTTGTCGGAATACTTGCGTGCATTCTGGTAGGCGGTGTCGGCCGCTACCCGTGCAGGAATCTCCTCTGTGATCAGCTTGCGCACCCGATCGGCGTCGGTCCAGGGAATGTTGCCGAACTGATCGTTAAAAGCCTTGATGATGTTCGAGAGACGGTCGAGCTCCGGTTCGGGCTTGTGTCCACCGCCCACAGTGGGCACCGGTTCGATCTCGGCATCCGCATCGGGAAGCGCGATCCTCATGGTCGCCTGCTTTTCGACCCGGTAGCTGTCCATATCGATCGCCTCGAGGATGCCCTTCGAGAGGTCCTCCTCTTTGGGCACCGGCAGCTTGGGTACCAGGAAGTCGAGGAAGATCGATAACTTCTCCCACTGGGCGTTCGTATAGGGAAGGATTGAAGAGAGGAAGTTGTACGTTCGCAGAAACGCCTTGGCCTTGCCCTTGAAGTCAACCTGACCGTCCTCGTCTAGTTGCTCCATGTAGGTGGCGACGCAGGTGTCAAGGATGGGGTCGAGTTGGTCACGATCGGCCCCGTTTAAGTACAGCCGCACCAGTTCGTCCACTTGCGCAGGCGCGTACACCTGGTAGCCGTCAAGGTCGGCCTTGAGGTCATGGAGCCTGTTCGGGTCTGTCTCATCCGCGAGGATGGTCGTCCGGTAGTAGGGCTCGAAGGCCTTCTGGATCACCTCCGGGTCGTTGACGAAATCGAGGACGAAGGTGTCGTGTTTCTGGGGGTGGGCGCGATTGAGGCGCGAAAGCGTCTGCACCGCCTTGACCCCGGAGAGCACCTTGTCCACGTACATCGTATGCAAAAGCGGCTCGTCGTAGCCGGTCTGGAACTTGTCAGCGCAGACCAGAAAGCGATAAGGATCTTGACGGATCCGTTCAGGGATCTGGGCCGAGGGGAAGCCGTTGAGACTGGCCTCGGTAACCTTGACGCCACCATAGTCATGCTCACCCGAAAAAGCCACAATAGCCCTATAGGGGCTTTTGCGCTCTTTGAGGTACGCTGCGATCGCGTGGTAGTACTGGATGGCGCGCTCGATGCTGCTGGTGATCACCATGGCTCGCGCTTGGCCGCCGATCTTGCCCTTGGCAATCACCTGCTCGTGAAAGTGGTCTACCATGATCTCGGCCTTGAGCCGGATCGCGTGCTCGTGTCCCTCAACGAAGCGGCGAAGTTTCTTCTGCGCCTTTCTGACGTCGAACTCGGGGTCGTCCTCGATCGTTTTGATGAGCCTGTAGTAGCTTTTCACCGGCGTGTAGTTGGCCAGCACATCCAGGATGAACCCTTCCTGGATAGCCTGCTTCATGGTGTAGCTGTGGAACGGCTTGTGCTTGACCGTGCCGTCAGGCTGCGGTTCGGGCGCGCCGAAGATCTCGAGCGTCTTATTTTTAGGCGTGGCGGTGAAGGCGAAGTAGCTGGCGTTCGGCAGCAGCTTGCGCGCCTCCATGAGCCGGTTAATCTGGTCTTCGAAGGTCTCGTCTTCGTCCTCTGCACCGGCCTCCGACAAGGCCATGTTCATCTTGGCCGAGGTGCGGCCGCCCTGACTCGAATGCGCCTCGTCGATGATAATGGCAAAACGGCGCCCGCGGTGCTCGCTGCCGATTTCGTCGAGGATGAACGGGAACTTTTGCAGCGTCGTAATGATGATCTTCTTGCCGCTCTCGATGAATCGCCGCAGGTCGCCGGAATGCTCGGCGTGCCCCACCGTGGCGCTCACCTGGGCAAACTGCTTGACCGTGTCCCGGATCTGCTGGTCCAGGATGCGCCGGTCGGTCACCACGATAATGGAATCGAAAACAGGCCTGCCGTCCCTCGCGAGACCGATCAGCTGGTTGGCCAGCCAGGCGATGGAGTTGGACTTGCCGCTGCCGGCGGAATGCTGGATGAGATACCGCCGGCCCACGCCGTGTGCCGCCGCGTCCGCCAAAAGTTTGCGCACCACGTCGAGCTGGTGATAGCGGGGGAAGATCTGCCGTCGCCGTTTCTTGCCGGTCTTCTGGTCTTTTTCCTCAACGAGTTGAGCGTAGTTTTCGAGGATGTCGGTCAGGCTCTTGCGGGTGAGGATCTCCCGCCACAGGTAATCGGTCTTGAGCCCCTGCGGATTGGGAGGATTGCCCGCACTATCGTTCCATCCCTTGTTGAAGGGCAGGAACCACGACGCCTTGCCCTGAAGGTGGGTGCAGAACCACACCTCGTTTTCGTCCACGGCGAAATGCGCCACGCACCGCCCCAATTCAAATAGCTTCTCGCGCGGGTTGCGGTCGCGCCTGTACTGCTCGATGGCGTCGTGCACCGTCTGTTTGGTCAGGCGGTTCTTGAGCTCGAAAGTGAAAACCGGCAGCCCGTTGATGAAGAGCACAAGATCCAGCGCCCGCTGCGTCTCATCGCGGCTGTAGCGGAGCTGGCGCGTGACGGTAAAGCGGTTCTGCTCATAGAGCGCCCGCGCCTGCTCGTTTCCGGGCGAAGGCGTACCGTAGAAGAGCTCGATGCGGTACGGCCCATGCTGGATGCCGTTGCGCAATACGTCCACCACCCCGCGCTTGCTCACCTCGCCCTGGAGCCGCGCCAGAAACTTCCGCCGCGTGGGGCTGTCCTGGTCGAGATCGAGCGCCTCGGCCACCTTGGGCTGCGTGGCGCGCAGAAACGCCGCAAGCTGAACTAAATCGACGCAGTACTCCCGGTCGTAGTCGGCCGGATCGCCCGGCAGCCAGCCCACACCGCCGTAGGGTGCCGGCGTTTCGGCCACCACCGCCGGGGCACCGGCAGGCCGGGGCGCGCAGTCGCTGCCAGTCAGCGCCCGGCAGATGAGCGTTTCAAGACCAGCTTCGCTGGTGTCGGTGGGTTTCATGACTCCGCCTCCTCATAAAGTGCTTCCGTACCCGCACAAGCGTCAAAGTTGGCCTCCTTTTTAGCGAAATAACGAACTGTACTGCAAGAGATACTTTCACTTACGTATAGTTGTGTATTTGACCGTCGACACATAGGCTGTTTGACCCATGTTTTGGATGTGCCAGGATTCCTTCCGGTCATGTTTCCTTTTTCCAATATCATTACCATCAACAAGCCTCCATCGGAACGACCATATGGATCAAACAACGCTCGTTCGCCGTTATGGTCGAATCAAAGTACAGTCTATGATTGGGTAATTTACTGACGAAATCGTATTTATCAGTTAGATAGAAATTCCGCAGGACGAAATCGACGAACCAACGTGGGGTCAGCGGTGCCGAAACGGGAATGCGACAGCCTTTGACATCTCCCAAAGTGAGATGACACATGGGATGAACGACATCCCGAGCAGCCGTTTCATCGAAGTCGAATCGCAGCGGGAAAGGAAAGATGCGTCTAAATACGATGTCGAGGAACAGTTCATCATGCAGGTACAATTCGGGGTCTTCCTGGAAAGGCCGAAGTTCAGGTGAAGGGTAGTATGCCAAGCGATGCCGGACGAGGCGCTCGCCTTCAAAGCGGTACATTAGTTGGAGCAGGCCACCGTCGATCAGTTTTGCAGTATAAGAGCGCTTCTCCGAAAGCTCTTTATAGATTGTTGCGTAATCGATATCACCCATCGCAATCGACACATGCTCGGCGCCGGCGAAAGTAACCTCCCATACAATGTTCGATGCAGGGCGCAGCACTGGAAAGTTCTGGTCATCTGCGATCCCGCACTCTATCAATGACGTGAGCAGTCCTTCCAAGTCGCGCTTGATAGTCACCGCCTTATTAGGAGGCTTCATCATTTGCCACCTCCGAGCAGCTTAATCGTAAGCGTCAAACACAACCCACCTTGGCACAATACCCAAGTTTAAGGGATAATCTTCCTCAAAAAATAAGCTCGATGAGGAGGATTTTTTCTTATGACCAAAGCCGAACGGGAAGCGCTATGGGAAACCCGAATAGCCG
>NZ_RBWE01000001.1:2840832-2856498 GCF_003627965.1 Desulfofundulus salinus
CGGCTATTCGGGTTTCCCATAGCGCTTCCCGTTCGGCTTTGGTCATAAGAAAAAATCCTCCTCATCGAGCTTATTTTTTGAGGAAGATTATCCCTTAAACTTGGGTATTGTGCCAAGGTGGGTTGTGTTTGACGCTTACGGATCAGACGTCGCCCTTTGACCAGCTCCTTGTGTAGCTTCAGCTTGGCTTCAATCTTGTTGGCGAGATCATCCTGCCGCGCCGCGTAGTCGCCTACATCCGTACCTTCAACCAGGTCGAAGAGGACGACACCCTTTTCGCGGCTCACCAGTGTCGCATCGATGAAATATTTGCCCTCCGGCGTTGGGATCAATGGGTAGCCGAAAAAGCACTCTCCCGACAGCCCCTCAATGGTGGCCAAGGTTTCTTCGAGCGCCTGGGAGGCGGCGGGCTTGCCATTGATACCGCGTGTAAAGTTGACTTTGTTCATGTTCGTCCTCCGTTTGAGAATTTGTTTAGGGGAAATCTATCTTGCAACCAGCGTTTCCCCCTATCTTGAGATTTGACAAGGTAATGTTCTTAATATACATGATATCCATTATCCATCCTCCTCTGATATAGCAGCGTGATCACCTTCTCCATTCAAGGTCTCGTCTTGCGCTCTCTCTTCTTCGTCCGTCCAAGGGGCGTCTTCTTCGCTTGGCTCCTCTGGCAGCCGCGCCGCGACCTCGCGCACGTCCAGCTTGCCCGTCACCACGTCGGCGATCAGGCGCGTGCGAAACTCCTCGAGTAATTCGATGGCGCGCCGGTCAGCGGCAATGGCGGCGTCGATCTTGGCCGTCTGCGCGTCGAGGTATTCAACGATGGCGGTTTGTTCCGCCGCCGAGGGCAAGGCAACTCGTATCTCCCGCACTTCCCCTTCGCTGATGGCAGGTACTGGCCCTGGTTGCGCAATCTGACCGAGATCGATGTAGCTCATTACTAAAAACAAGAAGTCTCGATTGCCGTTCCGCGCCACGCACGCCATCATATTGTTATCAATACAACATTGGTTTGCAGCGATGCGCCGTTTGTTCGTTAAGAGTGCGCCGCCCACCTTCGGAAACACAATCGTCCCTGCTGGAAACACGGTCGCTCCGAGGCCCTGCGCAACGGTCATCGAAACCGTGTTAGCGCAAACACGAAGATACTTCTCGTTGCCCGGAATATTCATGTCGGAGACCTTGAAGAATGGAATCTCCGCGCTCGCATCACCTTGGTGATGAACCGGAAAGCCCGCGCCGCTTTTGAACCAAGCTAATCGCTTCAGAGGCACGACTTCCCAATGCTCCGGCACCTGGCCCAGCCACTCCACGCCCGAGTCCTTGTAGGCCGGGTAGGGCTGGCCCGTGCGGACATCGATTCTCCCGGTGACGGCCTGGTGGATGAGGGCCTGCTTGTACTCCTCCAGCAGCTTGATCCGCCGCTGCCGCGCCCGGATCACCCGCCGGATCCGCCGCTCCGCCCAGTCCAAAAAACGAACGATGGCGGTTTGTTCGGGCAGGGGTGGGAGAAGAGCCATAAGCCGATAAAGATCATCCGTGTAGAGCCGTAAGCGGCTTTCAACGACGCCTGTGGAGACCGCCTTGATCCGCGCCTTGTAGACGGGCGACCGAAGAAGATGATGGAAGTACCAGGGCTCTGCAAGTGCTTCAAAGCGATAAACGCAATAAGCAGGACTTACGATGCCGGCGTAGCGGGAAACCCCCATACTCCCGTTCCAAGCCAACATGATGTTCACAACTAGCTCGCCTGGATCAACTCGCTTATAGCCAACCAAGGATTCGGCGCGCGTGTCGGGTTCCTCCAAGTTGTCAGATCGCTTACGCTCAGTAACACCCACGTATTGCGATACGCTAAGCAACTGTTCGGTTCCTGTCTCCGAGCGGGCATCACGTTCGCGCAAGAGGTACTTCAACCGGCGCACCGACCAATGCTCCGGCACCTGGCCCAGCCACTCCACGCCGGCGTCTTTGTAGGCGGAATAAGGTTTGAGATTGGTGATCATCCTTATGCCCCCTGAGCATTGAAGGCTGCATATACCACTTGTCGCAGTCGATCGGGGATCTTTGATTGATCCACCGCTGCAAAATGATCCAGCGCAGCGAGGGCCTTTCCTTTCTTTTCACCTTGACTCTTGGAGACTCCGCTTACCGTTTCGAAATCCGGTGAAAACATTTCGATCTGCCCCAAAGGCGCTTCAACAAGATTTTTAATGTGATCATTCAGTTCAAACGTCCTCTTCCTTGCCTTTCTCTTATCTTCGTTCCACTCATCGGGTATCGGATCGGGCAAGGGGTCTTCGTCATGTATAACAAGATACGGGATCTCGAAGGCTTTGGCGATGGCGATATACAACGGGAGATTGTGCTTGGATCCGCAGTCAATGATTGAAATATCTGGATCAAAGACACCCAGTTTTTGAGCCAAAAATGGTAACACCACTTTTTCGGTCTCACCTTCGACAAATACAACCCGTTTGGCAAAAAACATTTCGCCACGGTCGGGATTTATCCATTGAGCCATATGGAACCGCTTTTTCCTTTCGTCGGTATCATCACCTTCGAATAACTCTTTTACACATTGGCGGACGCAGCTTCCTTCTTCCAGAGAATACTTGGTGATAATTGCCACCTCTTTGTAGTGTTCAAGGTCGACAAAGTGAGTTGAGTGTGTGCAGATGAATACTTGATGCTCTGGGGTTGCCGCTATTTCACGAAGCGTCATGGCTAATCTGCGTTGCGCGTGCGGATGCAGAAAAAGCTCCGGTTCCTCCATGGCAAAAATCACCGAGTCCGATTGCTTGCGCGGGGCTGGTCCCCCCTGATCGCCGGAACTCCTCTCTTCCCGCAGGCTCTTCGCCCAAGCTCGAAGAAGAGCAAACATCATTGCACGTTGCAACCCATGGCCTTTTCGGTCGGCGGTAGTCTTGACCCCATCGTTCAAGTGGACATCGGTACCGAGTTCGAAGAGTCGTTCCAGTTCTGGCGGTGTTACTTCTATATTCACTTTGACACCCCACGTCCGGAGTTCCTCCTCAATTGACCTTTCGAGATCCGCCAATTGGTTGCTCTCTTGTTCTTTGTCGCCACGGACGTTCAGCGACTGCACGACTTCTTCCAGCTGCTTGCGTGCTGCCCTAAAACGTGGGTCTCTCTCGGCCATTTCACGCACGGCACGGTTCAACAAGCGCCCAAAGGTAGTCGTGGTCTTCACTTTGATTTCGTCCGTCAGGTCACGTACCGCCGGAATCATATAGAAATCGGGCAACACGCCTCCACCGACATTCTTCTGGCCTAGCAAAGGTCCTTCTTCGAGAGCCCGTGAAAAATTGAGCTCCTCGCGGTGTTGTTCTATATATTTTCGTTGAGCCTCTTCGATGTGTGCCTTAGTCAACCGACCGCTTGATGGGACAAAATCTTTTAGCGGTGTCTGATTAACGCTTTCCCGTGACGTGTAATCCCCCGCCTTGTCCGAGTTAAGCCATTCTACATCCGGTTGTTCTACGTAGCCATTATAGAAGACCTCAATTCCACCATTCTGTATCCGGGCTGTTTTACGGATACAAACAGTTCCGTCGGACTGAACATATTTCTTGAAAGTGTTCTTCTCTTGTTCAGTAAGCTCGTTAAATGTTATCTCAACCCATAAGTCATTATCCCCTTCGCCGCGATTGACAAAGAAATCTTGCTCTACAGGCTTGGCAGAGGTAGACAAGCAAAACTCGAGAGCAGCAAGCAGATTAGACTTTCCGTGATTGTTAGGACCGAGCAATGTTACAATAGGCAGGCATTCCATCTCCAAATCGCGAATGCTGCGGTAATTATGGATTCTTAAGCATTTGATTCGCAAGGTTAACACCTCCCAAAATCTCCGCCAACAGCCCCTCCGCTTCCTTTTCCACCGCCAGCAGGTCGGCGCGGATCTCCTCCAGAGTGCGCAGGGCCTTTGGCTTATAGAAGTACCGGTTGAAGCTGATCTCGTAGCCGACCTTGACGCTTGCCGGGTCGTACCAGGCATCCGGAGCGTAGGGCAGGACTTCGCGGCGCAAGAAAGTCTCGATGGCCGTGCGCTGGTCTTCCGGGCTTGGCAGGTAGCCAGGCTGATGGCAGGCCTGGCACTCAAGGAACGGGATCTGCTCGCTGTCGCGCAACTCCTTGTCCGGTTCATACTCCACCACACGCGGCTTGCCACCGATGACAACCCCAAACAGCCCGCGCAGCGGGTCAGGCGCCGTACCGGGTTTGTGAATTTTCTTGATGACCGGCGGTGCATCGTCGGCACGCTCAGCCGTTTCCCGAAGCGCTTTGATCTCCCTGGGGGTGTAGGCGCGCTCGGGGTCGATACCTTTCAAGCGCAGGGGGCGTTCAACCGTCACCTTCCAGTAGCCGAAGGCCGCGTTGGGGAAGATCTTGGACTGCTCGGTCTCCTCGAATTGGAGGAAGGTGTCGAGGATGCGGCGGATGTCCTCTTCGGACAGCTCGCAGTTCTTCTTGCCCAGATTCTTGCGCAGGGGCTTGTACCACTGCGTGGCATCGATAAGCTGCACGCGGCCTTTGCGGTGCTCGGGCTTCCTGTTCGTGAGCACCCAGACGTAGGTGGCAATGCCGGTGTTGTAGAACATGTTGAGCGGCAGGGCGACGATAGCCTCGAGCCAGTCGTTCTCGATGATCCAGCGGCGGATGTTGCTCTCGCCCTGACCAGCGTCGCCCGTAAACAGCGACGAGCCGTTGTGCACCTCGGCGATGCGACTGCCGAGCGGAGTGTCGTGCTTCATCTTCGAGACCATGTTCGCCAGAAACAGCATCTGGCCGTCGCTCGAGCGGGTGATGAGCGAGAGCTCCTCGCCCCGGTGTTGCACGACAAAGCGCGGGTCCTTGATGCCAGCCTTGCCGCCCATGCGTTCCAGGTCGCTCTTCCAACTCTTCCCGTAGGGCGGATTGGAGAGCATGAAGTCGAAGGTGCGGCCGGGGAAGGCATCGTTGGAGAGCGTCGAATGCTCGGGCCCGCCGACGATATTGTCGGCGGCGTCACCCTCGCCCTTAAGCAGCAGGTCGGCTTTGCAAATGGCGTAGGTCTCGGCGTTGATCTCCTGGCCGAAAAGATGCACCGAGACCTGTTTGCCGCGTTGGCGGGCCAGTTCGAGCAAGGTTTCTTCGGCTACCGTCAGCATGCCGCCCGTGCCGCAGGCGCCGTCATAGAGCAGGTACGTGCCGGATTCGATCCGGTCGGCGATCGGCTCGAAGATGAGGCAGGCCATCAGTTTGACCGCATCGCGCGGCGTCCAGTGCTCACCGGCCTCCTCGTTGTTCTCCTCGTTGAAGCGGCGCACCAGTTCCTCGAAGATGGTGCCCATGGCGTGATTGTCGAGGCCGGGCAACCGGACGGTGCCGTCGCTGTTGAGCACAGGGTAAGGACTCAGGTTGATGGACGGGTCGAGGAACTTCTCGATGAGCGTGCCCAGGGCGTCGGCCTTAGCCAGGCGCGGGATCTGGTTGCGGAATTCGAAGTTGTCGATGATCTCCTGGACGTTGGGCGAGAAGCCATCCAGGTAGGCACGAAAATCCGCCTCCAGTTGCTGGCGGCTGGCGCGAGCCTTGAGGTCGCGCAGGGTGAACTTCGAGGTGTTGTAAAACGCCTGTCCGGCGGCCTGGCGGAGGGCGAGATCCTGGTTCGTAATACCTGCCTTGTCGAGCGAGGCCTTCATGTCAAGCACCGCCTGCTTGGTGGGCTCCAGCACCGCATCCAGTCGGCGGATCACGGTCATCGGGAGAATGACATCGCGGTATTTGCCGCGCACGTAGAGATCGCGCAAGACGTCGTCGGCAATGCCCCAGATGAAATTGGTGATCCAGGTGAGTTGGCCGTTTTCCATCTCAAACTTTCCTCCAAAAAGGTCGCATACTTTCTAGTGACGGCGAGCCGAACTTCCACCGTTTGTCCTCGCGCAGGCGCTCGCCGCCCCACTCCTTCACATTGAAGGGCGGATTGGTGATGATGAAGTCGGCGCGCAGGTCCTTATGCAAATCGTTGGTAAAGGTATCGCCTAAGTCGCCGTTGCCGTTTTTCGCCGCGCTTTTCTTTTTCGCCATAATCCCCTCCCGCCAGATAAACCGGGATTCTATCGAACAGCCGGTTTTTAAAAGTTCAAGCCGTAAAGGCGCTTACTGCCGTAACTGCCGTTTCTCTCCTTATTCGCCAATCGCCGCCATTTTTCCTGCCGAAGCCCTTACAGTGTAGATTTTCGAATTGATTCGGGAAAAATCTTCAAATTAAAGCTGAGTCTTTTGTACATATGAGCCGCCTCCGCACCTAAACTTCCAGCTCCTGGCTTGCCTGGTACACCACATCCTCGTCAACCTGCTTTTGTTTCCTGCCGTATGCGCAGATCAGGCAGCTGGTCACCAGATTGATAACCAGCCGGGGCAATCCTTTGGTGATGGCGACCCTGCCGTCTGCCAGGTGAATTTCATCCAGCACAATAACCGGTGTAATATGGCGGTCGTAATACAAGTTGGTGATGGTGTCCTGGATCTGGTGGAACAGGCTTACCTTTTTGTGTTTGGGCTGTTCGCCCAGGGTTAGGGCCAGGCCCTTGTAAAATTACAGGTGCTTCGGGATAAGTTATACCTTACCAGATGACCTGCTGGAAGAAATCTTAGACAGCTTTCTGGAATCCCTGCCGGATTTTTTGAAAAGACGTTTGTTAACCCGGGCAGCATAAATTTACCCATTTGTCAAGTGCGATTGTTGAGTCATAAAGAAAATGCCCCCGGGTTATCCCGGGGCTCCTCATCCACTTGCGGGCTGACCTCTAAAGTTGGACAATTAGTCCTTCTTGCTCACAATTTCAGCGAATTTCAATTCAGGGGGCGGTCTGGAAAAATCGTGCCTGGAAAGGCATTCTTCCTCTAAAATCGAATCGTCCAGCTCTATTTTCCGCACCTTATGGGGGCGTAATCCTGGTGACTCCGCCCATGTAGGGCACCAGCACTTCCGGAATGACCACACTGCCGTCGGACTGCTGGTAATTTTCCAGGATGGCGGCCACCGTCCGGCCCACCGCCAGGCCCGAGCCGTTTAAAGTGTGCACGAACCGGGGCTTGCCCCGCCCATCCTTGAACCGGATATTGGCCCGCCGGGCCTGGAAGTCCTCAAAGTTGCTGCAGGAAGAAATCTCCTTATAATCCTGGTAGCTGGGCAGCCACACCTCCAGGTCGTACGTCTTGGCCGCCGCAAAGCCCAGGTCGCCGGTGCACAGGCAGACCACCCGGTAAGGCAGACCCAAAAGCTGCAGCACCCGCTCGGCGTCGGCGGTAAGTTTCTCCAGCTCCGCGTAGGAATCTTCCGGGCGGGTAAATTTCACCAGTTCCACCTTGTTGAACTGGTGCTGCCGGATCAAACCCCGGGTGTCCCGGCCCGCCGCCCCGGCCTCAGCCCGGAAACAGGCGCTGTAGGCGCAGTGATAAATGGGCAGGCGCTCCCCGGGCAGAATTTCCTCCCGGTAAAGGTTGGTTACCGGCACTTCGGCGGTGGGGATCAGGTAAAAGTTTTTTCCCTCCAGCTTGAACATGTCTTCGGCAAACTTGGGCAGCTGGCCCGTACCAATCATGCTGTCCCCGTTTACGATGAAGGGCGGAAAGACCTCCATGTAACCGTGCTCCCTGGTATGCAGGTCCAGCATGAAGTTGATGACCGCCCGCTCGAGCCGGGCACCGGCCCCTTTGTAGAAGGAAAAGCGGGCGCCGGCTACTTTAGCCCCCCGTTCAAAATCAATGATGTCCAGGGCCTCCCCCAGTTCCCAGTGGGCCCTGGGGGAAAAGTCAAACTTCCGGGGTTCACCCCAGCGACGCACTTCCACGTTGTCCGCCGCATCCTTGCCCACCGGCACGCTCTCGTGGGGGATATTGGGGATATTCAGTAACGTAACCTGAATCTGTTCCTCCAGGTCCCGGATTTCCTCGTCCAGCTCTTTAATACGCGCGGATACCTGGCGCATTTCCTGCACCATTTCCTCCGCATCTTCCCCGGCTTTTTTGCGCCGGCCGATTTCCTCGGAGACCACATTGCGCTTGTTTTTCAGCTGCTCGACTACTACCAGCTTTTCCCGGCGCTTTCGCTCCAGCTCCAGAAAAGGCTCCAGACTCAAACCGGCACCGCGCTTTTCCAGCGCCTCTTTAACCACTTCCGGGTTGCTCCGCACAAATTTTAAATCCAGCATCAGCTTTTACCCCCAAATGAGCTCTACACTGATATTATTTCCCCTTTTTACCTTTAAATCTCATTTCAGTTTTTAGGGATTTATGAAGAAGCTTATAAAGCCAGCTGTTCCCCGGCCTTCAGCCACCCTCCCAGGTGGCAGGTGTCGTTAACGACAATCACCCGCCAGCGGCCCTGCCGGCAGCCAAGGACATTGATGCCCGTATTGTCCAGTTTAATCTGCCAGAAGACCGCCTGGTCCAGGTTGAGGATGCGCCGCAGGATGGTGCGGATGGGCGTGTCGTGAGTCACGGCCAGGCTGATCTCCCCGGGATGCGCCGCGGCCATGAACTCCAGTGCCGCCCAGGACCGCTCCTCCACCTCGGCCAGGGATTCGCCTTTAGGCATCCGCACCGTGTAGGGAAAGGTGCGCCACTGCCTGATTAAATCGGCGTAGCGCACCTCCACCTCGGAAAGCAACAAACCTTCCCACTCGCCATGGCAAATCTCAATGAGACCGGGCAAAGGAGTTACCGCCAGGTCGTGCTGCGCGGCCACCATTTCGGCACAGATCCGGGCCCGGGAAAGGGGGCTGGTATAAACCGCCTTGATGGGCAGCGCCGCCAGGGCCATTGCCAGGGCCCGGGATTGTTCCAGGCCTTCCTGGCTTAAAGGGGCATCCAGGCGACCCTGGTAGCGGGAAATGCGGTTCCATTCCGTTGCCCCATGTCTGGCCAGGATAATAAAGGTTTCCTTCAACTACCGGCTACCCCCTTGCAAAGGGCTTAAAAACGCAGGATTACAGGTGCACCATTTTTACATCCAGCACACCGTCAACCTTGGCAATCTCGGCCAGGGTTTCTTCGGGCACGGGTGCATCCACCGAAAGCATCATTACCGCCCGGCCGCCGATCTGTTTGCGCCCCACCTGCATGGCGGCAATGTTGATGTTGTGCTCGCCGATAAGCAGCCCCACGGGACCGATGATGCGGGGCTTGTCGATGTGGGGCACATAAAGAAGGTAGCCGCTGGGAATGACGTCAATCCGGTAGCCGTCTACCATTACAATACGCGGGTCTTCCTTGCCAAAAAGCGTACCGGCCACGCTTTTTTCCACTTTATCCGAGTAAACCTTCACGGTGATCAGGCTCGAATAGCCTTCCGCCTCCCCGTCTACCGCCTGGAAAACCTGGATGCCGCGGTTCCTGGCCAGGACGGGGGCATTTACAAAGTTCACGGTTTGCTGCAGGATGGGATCAAGAAGCCCTTTGACCACGGCGGTGGTAATGGGGCTTACTTCCTGTTTGGCCAGCTCCCCGCTGTAAATCACCTCTATCTTGCGGATGCGCCCGGTCACCAGCTGGGCCTGCAGTTTGCCCAGTTTTTCTGCGAGACCCAGGTAGGGACGTACGGCCGAAAGCACCTGCGGGTTGATGGAAGGAATGTTGACCGTGTTTTTCACCAGTTTCCCCCGCAGGGCGGCCACAATCTCCTCGGCCACATCCAGGGCCACGTGCAGCTGCGCCTCCCGGGTAGATGCTCCCAGGTGCGGGGTGGCGATGAAGTTTGGCAGGGAAAACAGGGGGCTATCGGTACAGGGTTCCTTTTCAAAAACATCCAGTGCCGCCCCGGCCACTTTGCCGGAAAGCATGGCCTGGTACAGGGCGTCCTCGTCGATGATCCCGCCCCGGGCGCAGTTAATGATCCGCACCCCGTCCTTCATCATGGCAAGAGCCCGCTCATCAATCATGTGGTAGGATTCCCTGGTCTTGGGCAGGTGCACGGTAATAAAATCGGAGCGCCGGAACAGCTCTTCCAGGGAGACCAGCTCCACGGCCAGGGTGGAAGCCTTTTCCTCGGTGATATAAGGGTCGTAGGCTATGACGTTCATTTCCAGGGCCTGGGCCCTTTTGGCCACCGCCGAGCCAATCCTTCCCAGGCCGATGATGCCCAGGGTCTTATCCCGCAGTTCTACACCCAAAAAGGCCTTCTTGTCCCAGACCCCTTCCTTCAGCCTGGCCACGGCCTGGGGAATATTGCGGGCCAGGGCCAGCATCATGGCAATGGTATGCTCGGTGGCGGCAATGGTATTGCCATCGGGAGCGTTGACCACCAGGATACCCCGGGTGGTGGCGGCCTCCAGGTCAATATTATCCACCCCTACGCCCGCACGGCCGATAACCTGGAGATTTACGCCGGCTTCGATGACCCGGCGGGTCACCCTGGTGGCGCTGCGCACGATCAAGGCGTCATATTCGGGAATAACCTCAACCAGCTCATCCTCAGTCATTTTGCGACCAATAACCACTTCTATATCTTCTTCCCGGCGCAGCGGCGCCAGCCCTTCCTCTGCCACGCCGTCCATAACCAGTACTTTATACACTAAACATCCCTCCCCAGAAAGACTTCCTGCGCCGCCCGCACGCCCTTGCCCAGTTCCACCGGGTAACCCAGCCGGGCCAGGGCCATTTCTAGTCCGCTGATGGCAGTGAGCACGTCCATTTTGCCGGCGTAACCCATATGGGCAATGCGGAAGATCTTCCCTTTGAGAATCCCCTGTCCCCCGGCAAAGGTGATGCCAAACTCCTCCCTGAGGACCTTGCGCAGGTCGTCGGCTGCAATTCCCCCGGGGCTGTGCACGGCGGTCACCGTGGGAGATGCGCAGTGATCCGCCGCCAGGAGCGACAGCCCCAGTGCCTTGACGGCCGCCCGGGTAGCTTTGGCCAGCAAGAGATGGCGGCGGTAAACATTTTCCAGCCCCTCGGCCAGCATCATGTCCAGGGCCGCGTCCAGCCCGAAGAACAGGGCCACGTTGGGTGTGTAGGCCGTATTCCACTTGGCCAGGGCTTTTTTGGCCGCCGGAAGGCTGAAGTAAAAGCGCGGCGAACGGTTCTCTTCAATCACTGCCCAGGCCTTGGGGCTTACTCCAATCATGGCCAGGCCGGGGGGCAGCATCATGGCCTTTTGGGACGCGGTAACCAGAATATCCACATGCCATTCGTCCATCTTGATTTCGATGCCGCCCACGCCGCTGACCCCGTCCACCAGCAACAGGGCCGGTGTTTCGGCCACCAGGGCGCCGATACCGGCAATGTCATTGAGCACCCCGGTGGAAGTTTCGTTTTGAGTCGCCAGGACGGCCTTATAGCCGGGGTTCCGGGCCAGCTTTTCCCTGACTACCGAGAGGCCTACAGGGTTGCCCCAGCCGAAATTCACTTCATCCACTTCGGCCCCGTAGGCCCTGGCGATATTGGCGAACCTTTCCCCAAAGTTGCCGGTAACTAAAGCCAGAACCCGGTCTCCGGGGGAAATCACGTTGGCAACGGCCGTTTCCAGACCCCCCGTACCGGAATTGGTCAGGATGAAAACTTCCTGGGAGGTCTGAAATACCTGCCGGATTTTCTCCTGGATGCGCCGGTGCAGCGCGGCAAAGTCTTCACTGCGGTGACCAATCATGGGGCGGGACATGGCCGCGACCACTGACGGCGGTACTGGTGTCGGACCAGGAATCATCAGGTATTGCTTTTCCTGCATGGCCTACCTCTCCCTTGACTTAAATTTTAGTCTAAAAAATTAAACCTCCCATCCCATGCTGGCTGATAACCAACAGGGACGAGAGGTTACTCCCGCGGTGCCACCCTATTTGACAGGCAAGATTAACCCACTTACCTGCCCTCTCGAACGTGATAACGGGAACTGCCCGTACCTGCCTACTGCTGTTTTCAGCAGGTCCCCTTCGGGGAGCTCTTTCACCAGACACCTTACCGGTTCGCAGCAACCACCGGCTCTCTGCAAAGGCTCTTCTGGCTACTCTACCCCTGCATCGGGTTTGTTATTTTTTGAACCTGACTTACATAATACTATAAGCCGTGACTTTTGGCAACACTTTAATTGGCCGTTTTACAAAACATTAACATTGCTCCAGGAATAAACGGTGCAGGCGGGTATCGTCGGTCAGTTCCGGGTGAAAAGCACAGGCCAGAAAGCGGCCCTGCCGGGCAAGCACAATTTTATCGCCGTACCGCGCCAGGACTTCTATCCCCGGACCCACCGACACAATATAGGGGGCGCGGATAAAAACCGCCCGCAGGGGCTTTTCCCCCAGGACAGGTACATCCAGGTCCACCTCAAAGCTTTCCACCTGCCGGCCAAAGGCATTTCTTTCCACCACCATATCCATCAACCCCAGCCGGGGCTGGGCGGAACCCACAATCTCCCGGGCCAGCAAAATAAGGCCGGCGCAGGTGCCAAAAACAGGCATTCCCTGCAGGGCTTTTTGGCGGATTGGTTCAAAAAGGTTATAATCCTGAAGCAGTTTTCCCATGGTGGTGCTTTCGCCACCGGGGATGATCAAGCCATTGATACCTTCCAGTTGCTCCGGTTTACGCACCTGGCGGGACTCCACCCCCAGGGCGGCAAGCATTTCCTGGTGTTCCCGGAAGGCTCCTTGCAGGGCCAGTACTCCGATTAACATGGTAGATAAACTTCCTTCCCCTGTTACTTAATTACCAGCCGCGGTCCTGCATTCTCTGTTCGGGAGCAATGGTGGCAATCTCCAACCCGGGCATGGCTTCGCCCAGATCTTTGGAAACCTCGGCCAGGACCTGCGGGTCGTTGTAATGGGTGGTGGCCGCCACAATGGCCCGGGCCCGGGCCGACGGGTTCTTGGATTTGAAGATGCCCGAACCTACAAAGATACCATCGGCACCAAGCTGCATCATCAGGGCGGCGTCCGCCGGGGTGGCAATGCCGCCGGCGGCAAAGTTCACCACGGGCAGGCGGCCCTGCTCGGCCACCTGCAGCAACAGCTCATAGGGGGCGCCCATCTCCTTGGCCAGGGCCATCAATTCTTCCCGGGGCATGTTCTGCACCCGGCGGATTTCAGCCATCATCATGCGCATGTGGCGCACGGCCTCCACCACGTTGCCGGTGCCCGGCTCCCCTTTGGTCCGGATCATCGCGGCGCCTTCGGCAATGCGCCGCAGGGCTTCACCCAGATTGCGGGCGCCGCAGACAAAGGGCACCTTGAACTTGTGCTTGTCAATGTGATGCTGCTCATCAGCCGGGGTGAGCACTTCACTTTCATCTATGTAATCCACACCTAATTGTTCTAAAATCTGCGCCTCCACAAAGTGGCCGATGCGCACCTTGGCCATTACCGGAATGGTGACGGCATCCATGATGCGTAAAATGACCGTTGGGTCGGCCATGCGGGCCACGCCACCGGCCGCACGGATATCGGCAGGCACCCGCTCCAGGGCCATTACGGCGCAGGCACCGGCTTCCTCGGCAATCTTAGCCTGTTCCGGTGTGGTAACGTCCATAATTACGCCACCTTTGAGCATCTCCGCCAGGCCTTTTTTCACGGTCCAGGTTCCCTTTTCCGCCACTTCCACTTCCCCCAATCGCCACTTTTCATTTTTTACTCCACTATTTTAACTGACTTTTGTTTTAAAGACAAGTAGAGCAGGGGTGCAGAAAAAGCAAAAACCCCGGACGAGCTGCTCCGGTACCTTGAAGCATAACTCTGCCGGCGGTAGTCATCCCTCATTCCGGTGTTCGTTTCCTTTAAACGAGGGCTTAATTGGCTTCATTATGTGTATTAAAATAAAAGTAGCCGGCCTAAAAACCGGCCAGGTGAGGTAGAGGGGGAATATAACTATGGAATGTTATAGCTACTTGCTTCAGAAAATGAAAAGAAAAATTCCCCGGGGAGAACTCTGGATCTCCGGGGAAATCCTAAGAGAATTAGGCCTGGAACAAACGCAGGAGTCCCTGATCACTCTCAGTATAAGCATTGGTGCCGATATTTGTTTTTTAAGCTACACAAGCCCCGTTCAAAGTCTTCCTGTCAATTCCGGGGAGATGAGCCACCTCATAAAAAAAGCTCATGCCTCAGGCCTGGTCTGTGGAGTTACCGTTGACGGCCCCTTTGAGCGGACTGTCAGAGAACACGGTTTTATGGAAGTAATAAAATGGTTTTGTAAACCGGACCGCCTGGAGGAACAGTTGGAAAAAAACGCGGCACTGGCAGCAACCGAGCTGGAGGCCGCTGATAATGCCGGCGCCGATCTTTTACTCCTGTGCGATGATATAGCCTACACGCAGGGCTTATATTTTTCTCCCGAGCAGTTCAGGAGTATACTCCTGCCTTTTTATCGCAGGCTAAGAAACACGATAAGCGGCGATAAATTGATGGGCTTTCACTCCGACGGCAACATTGAATCGATAATCTCCTTTTTGGTCGAAGAGGGATATTCGGTTTTTTCCCTGGAACCCGAAGCCATGCGCCTGGTGGATTTGTGCCGCAGACTGCCTGAAAATGTTATAATTCTTTCGGGAATAAAGGCCGGGTGGCTGATGGGGCCGGACCCGGATGATAACGAAGAGGCAGAAATGCTTCAATACATTAATAATCTAAAAAATAGCTGTAAGCTGATATTGGCCTCATCATGCGGACTTTACAACATCCGCAGCCTGGAGAAGCTGAAGAAGATATACAGGCTGGTAGTTTAAGCTGCATTGTTTATTCTTTATCCGGGGAACCTCAGCTGATTTAAAAAGTTATTGCTGAATTCCGGCATTGCCGCCAGTTCTACATACTTAATATTCCGCGCAATTTCTTCCGCCCACCGGCGTTCAGGAACCACGTCCTCTGCTCCACAGAGAGTGTGCAGCTGTCGGTCAAGTCCTTCCCTCAGCACCTGTGTAATCCGGCTGTACTGTTCTTCCTTTTCAAGGGCATAAGCCAGCCGGCTTATCACATCTTCACCGTAAGCAATTTGAGGATTCAAAATACCTTCGGCAGCCAGGGTTATACCGGTCTCCAGATCTACTAAAAAACCAGCTATCTTGGTGGTTCCAAGGTCCACCGCTAAACCAACCGGTTTTCTCATCCTGCCGGTCAAAAAGGCGTTGGTTATCTCCCTGCCGCGGATAGAAATTGTTACCGGATTATCTCCGGCCAGAGCCTCAACCCGGCCTATCAGCCCGGGATCTATACGCAAGCCGGACAACCCGTAATTTTGGGCCAGGAAGGCTTCCACCTGCTGCCAGGTTGAATACGGGTAATCGCCAACCTCCATGGCCTGTTTCGGCTTTTTCTTTCCCGGTTTTATTTTTTGCACGTGCAGCCCCGGTTCACCAGGCGGAGTAAAAAATAAAAAGCCCCTGGGTGCATATCCAGGGACTTTAAAAACTTTTCCGGCAGCGACCTACTCTCCCAGGGGTTGACCCCCAAGTACCATCGGCCCTGGAGGGCTTAACTTCCGTGTTCGGGATGGGAACGGGTGTTTCCCCTCCGGCATGGCCACCGGAAATTGGTCGTCAGTCGTCTGATGTCAGAGGTCAGAATCTGATTTCACAACCTCTGTTTTCATCCTGGTCCTGCAAATTCCCTCAAAACTTCACAGCGGAGTTTAGTTCGCCTTTTCAGCCGGAAACCGGATCTCTTCAGTCGAATTTCCCCG
>NZ_RBWE01000002.1 GCF_003627965.1 Desulfofundulus salinus
CCCCTGTGTGCAGGGTTAATAAATAAGCCAGATTATGTCCCCACCTGATTGCAAGGTGGGGTTTATTTTACGCTTACAATACTGGTGAATGTCACGGAAGGTGTCTCGGTCTTAAAGAACACGTCGGGATCTGTGTCGACGCCCGCGAGATGGTTCTGGATACCCATCTCGAACAGTGCCTTACGGATCGGCCCCAATCGCTCTCGTGCAGTGAGAGGGTCAGGATGGATAACAATAATGTCATCATGCCGGAGTTCGTCTTCTTCTATGTTTTTCTTGATCTGCTCGACCAACCACGCGTTCTGTTCGGCTTCGTCACCGAACTGCAGAAAAACGACGAGATCGTCGATCGGGGAATGGTCCTCTAGAAACCTGGGGCTGGTCTCGTCGGTTCGTTCGAGGACGACGTGCTCTCCCTTAGCCAAACGTCCCTCTCGCACCCTGTATCCGATTTCTTCCCACAAAGCAGGTTGGTCGAACATCTGTACCAACCCCGTCTCGGCGCCCTTTGGCTGCTCACGGTAGATGCCGAAGCCGAGGGCGTGGGCCGTCACCAACACGGGCCGCGAGTTGCGGTAGCATTTCTGTAAGATCACGTCTCGACGTGGGTCATCGCCAAGGGACACCAATTGCTGACCTCGATCATCGGTACCGAAGATCTCTTCGGGTGGCGGCAGAGAGGCCCCCGACAGATTCTGGAGTTCGTCGTAGGCATAAACGAGCCGCTTCGGCGGCTTGAGCATCGCGTAGCACAAGCGCAGAAAGCTCGGGGCAAAGTCTTGCGCCTCGTCGACGAGGATTGCATCGTACAGTTCTGGAGGAGTAGCAACCGCATTTAGTGCCGCCTGGCATGCCCCATCGAACGCCCTATCGCCGCCACCGAATCGATAGCTGGCGGACCTGAAATCATGGAACTCCTGCCCTGTGACGCGGCAGAACTCGTAATAAATTCCGTCACGCTCATCACCACCGGGCGCGCCCCAGGCGTTGACTATACGTATCTTTGACCAATCCGGCTCCTCGCCACTTTGCTCGACACAGAAATTATTAATGAGCCGCTTGAATTGCCCTTTTAGCGAGCGAGTGTGGAAGGTGACGGCGATCTGCCAATCAGGATACTGGGTGTGGAGATATGCGGCCTTGAGAGCCAGTACGATGGTCTTGCCGGAACCGGCCAGACCACGAATGCGCTGCACGCCATCGACGGTTTCAATGACGGCCCGGTTCTGCCGATGGTCCAGCGTGGCTATGGAGTCCTCTAGCTTCTTGAGCTTCGCACCTCGAGAATTAGGCCTGCTCACCTCGCGTTTGGAGCGGCTCTTGCGGATCGACGACAAACTTTCGATGGCAGAAAGTGTCATTCGATACAGGTCGTCCGAGCTATCTTGCCAAGAAAAGGCCGAAAGGATTTTTGCGAGGTTCCTTTCGTTGGCGAGCGGATAGTCCTCTTTGGCCAACCTGTCGACGGCGTCGATGGCAGGTGCAAAGGTGATGACGTTTAACGGCGGGATCAGACGTCGCCCTTTGACCAGCTCGTAAGCGTAAAATAAACCCCACCTTGCAATCAGGTGGGGACATAATCTGGCTTATTTATTAACCCTGCACACAGGG
>NZ_RBWE01000003.1 GCF_003627965.1 Desulfofundulus salinus
CTTGGGCATCACCACCATATTCGAGGTACTGTTGGCCAACTGCTATCAATACCCATTCCACGATACAGTAATCGCGCGATTTACCGGTACCGGTACTGTACCCGCTGTGGAATCAGGCATTGATTTTGTTGGCCTCGGTACCCGTAATGCAGGAACCGGTTCCCAACCATCCGGGTAATCCATATTGTTCCTAAACTGGAATCTGGGGTTGTCCGGTGGTTCTAATACTATGATACGAGGAGGTAAGAAAATGAAAAGGATTTGCAGGCTCTTAAGTGTTTTACTGGTTTTAAGCCTCATACTGACAGCTGCTGGCTGCGGGGGTCAGAAAGAAAAACCTGCTGAGAACAAAGACAAGAAAAGTGGGGGTGCGGCAGAAACTATTAACCTGACCATTGCCAGCGGGCCGGCGGGAGGGACCTGGTACCCGCTAGGCGGGGCCGTAGCTAAGATAATTCAAAACAATATTCCCGGGGCGGTTGTATCGGTGCAGCAGGGCGGTGGTGAAGCAAACGCCCTGGGCGTGGACAAAGGCATGTATGATATAGGGATTACTTATTCGCATACGGCGGCAGAGGCCCTTGCCGGCAAAGAGAATTTTAAGGAACCGCTCAAAAACATAGCCGGGCTGGCGGGGCTTTACCCCTCGGCACTGCAGATGGTGGTGCGGGCCGATTCCGATATCAAACAAATTGAAGATTTAAAGGGCAAGCGTATTTCGCCTGGTCCCAAAGGGCTATCAGGTGAAACAATGACTAGGTTGGTGCTGCAGGTTCACGGGCTGAAGTTCGAGGATATGGCCAAAGTGGAGCGGGTTTCCTACAGCGACTCGGCCAGCCTGATGCAGGACAGGCAGATTGATATGTATTCCCCGATCACAACCTGGCCGGCCCCCTCTATTCAGGAGGTCGCCCAGGCGGGCGGAGTCAGGCTTTTACCCCTGAGGCCGGAAAAGTTTGAGGAGTTAAAGAAGCTCAACCCGGGCTACACTTATATCACCATAAAAGCCGGTACCTATAAAGGTATGGAAGAGGATACGCCCTGCCTGGGCAGCAACGCCATACTGATTATCAGGAAAGACATGCCCGAGGATCTGGCCTACAAGATAGCTAAAGCACTTTATGAAAACCTTGACGAGTTGAAAAGCGTTCACAAGAGCCTGGAATACATGACCAAGGACACCATAGCCAAGGACCTCGGCGTTCCGCTACACCCGGGTGTGGAAAAGTACTATAGGGAAGTAGGTATAATCAAGTAACTTTTTGTGAGTTGGTCCCGGTGCTACGCGATTAGTTGCTGGGGCCAACTTTCCTGAGAATAATCGTAAGGAGGTATTTGTTTTGCCCTCGATCTTGAATGACAGGACTGAAAAAAAACGGCAGTTTCCCTGGGAAAGGATAATCACTGCTGTTGCCGTTATGATGACACTTTTCCAGATATATACAACAATTTTCGGAATTTTCGAGTCTACTCTCCAGCGCTCTTTGCACCTGCTTTTTGCTATTGTCCTTTCCTTTATGATTTGCAGGGTTTCAAAAGCCAAAGACCCGAGGGTTCCATGGTACGATCTGATTTTTATAATCTTGGCCCTGGCCAGCTTCGGGTACGTGGTGGTCAATTCGGGAGATATCGCCAGCCGGTTGGCCTATGTGACACCCCTGACAGGTGTGGAGATGGTTGTGGGAGTTGTGGGCATTCTGGTTTTGTGGGAAGCGTCTAGAAGAATGCTAGGGCGGGCCTTCGCCATTATAATGGCCGCGTTTCTTCTTTATGCCCTGTTCGGGCAGCACCTGCCAGGCATGTTGCGGCACCGGGGATACGACCTGGGCTGGGTTATTGACCACGTATTTTATACTACGGAAGGGATCCTGGGCATTCCCCTGGGCGTGTCCGCTACCTACATTTTTATCTTTATCCTTTTCGCAACCTTCCTTGAGAAAACCGGTGCGGGTGATTTCTTCAACCAGGTTTCCCTAGCCCTCATGGGGAGGTTCAGGGGCGGCCCGGCAAAAACCGCCGTAGTGGCCAGTGGTTTCATGGGCATGCTGTCCGGCAGTGCCGTGGCCAATGTGGTTACCACCGGGGCCTTTACTATTCCCCTGATGAAAAAACTAGGTTACAAGCCTCATTTTGCGGGAGCGGTGGAAGCCTGCGCGTCGTCCGGAGGGCAGTTTGCCCCTCCCGTCATGGGCGCAGCCGCCTTCATCATAGCTGAATTTACCGGCATACCTTACATAAAGGTTGCCGCCGCCGCCGCCATTCCTGCCCTGATGTATTTTTTCAGCATTGGTCTTCAGGTTCACTTTAGGGCAATAAAAGAAGGAATCGAGGGGCTACCTAGGGACCAGTTGCCCAGCTTTACCAAGGAATTTGCCAAAGGTTTCCACTACGTATTGCCTTTAGTGGCTTTAGTTTATTTTTTAATCGCGGGTTACACCCCTCTTAAGGCCGGCCTGTACGCCATTGTCACGCTGATAATTGTAACTTTTGCACGCAACCCCAGGTTCATTAAACCGGTGGACTTTTTAAAAATATTCGAAGCTAGCGCCCGCACCATCCTGGAAGTGGCCATTGCCTGCGCCGCTGCCGGTGTGATCATTGGCATAATTTCGTTAACCGGACTGGGCCTGCGTTTGAGCACCCTGATCATGTCCCTGGCTGGCGGCAATTCATTCCTGGCACTTCTGTTTACAATGGTAACCGCCGTGATTTTGGGGATGGGTCTTCCCACTGTGGCTGCCTACATTATCCAGGCCGCCCTGTTGGTTCCGGCCCTAGTCCAGCTTGGCATTCCCCTTCTGGCGGCCCACCTGTTTGCCTTTTATTATGCAATTATTTCAGCGGTTACTCCGCCGGTGGCCCTGGCAGCTTATGCTGGCGCCGGCGTTGCCGGGGCCGATGTAAACAAGACCGCGTTAACGGCCTTTAAGCTAGCCCTGGCTGCCTTCATAGTACCTTTTATGTTTGCTTACGGGCCTGCCCTGATACTGATCGGCGAACCAATTGAGATAGTCAGTGCCGCCTGCACTGCCTTTGTGGGCATTTTTGCCCTGGCTGCGTCCATTGAGGGCTGGCTGGTTAAGAGGGCCAATCTACTGGAAAGGATTTTACTCTTTGCTGCTGCCCTTTGTTTAATTAAGCCCGGTATATCTACGGATACGGCTGGCATTGCATTAATCGTGCTGGCATTTATCCTGCAAAAATTCCGCAAAAGTGAGGTCAAAAATGAGGTTAAATCAAATTTACCTGGTGGTGTCTTCTAAATTATGAAGGTAAAAGTAAACGTCGAAAGACTTAGAGAATTTTGCCTTGCCCTCTTTTTAAAATTGGGAGTTGCAGAAGAGGCGGCCAATATCATTGTTGATGTTATTTTGGAAGCCGATTTGAGGGGGGTATCCAGCCACGGGCTGTTACGTCTGCCGATTTACGTGAAAAGAATGGAACTCGGGCTGATAAATAACCGGGCAGAACCCTCTGTGGTCAAGGAAACAGTAGCTACGGCCGTTATTGACGGGGACCACGGTATGGGACAGTATGTTGCCACCAGGGCCATGGAGATGGCTATTGCCAAAGCCGCACATACGGGGATAGGGGTCGTGGGGGTGCGGAACAGTACTCATTTTGGGGTGGCTGCTTATTACGCCCTTCTAGCCGTAAAAAAAGAACAGATAGGCATCGTTCTTTCCAATACCACCCCCCTGATGGCCCCCACCGGAGGGTCCAGGCGCCTGGTGGGCAACAACCCCCTGTGCATCGCCGTGCCGGCGTGGAACCATGTGCCTATAGTACTGGACATGGCTTGTAGCAATGTTGCCATAGGCAGGATACAACTAGCCGCAAAGGAAGGTAGGCAGATACCCCTTGGGTGGGGGTTGGACAGGGAGGGAGTGCCCACCACCGACCCGAAGGCGGTGTTGGACGGTGGGCTTTTAGAACCCATGGCGGGATACAAGGGCTACGGGCTGGCCCTGATGATTGACATTCTGGCCGGGGTATTAACCGGGTCCGGGTTTGGGGAAGAGGTCACCCCGTTGTACTTTGACTTTGTCAACAAGCAGAGGACGGGTCATTTCCTGATGGCTATTAACATCGGTCATTTTATAAATAAGGATCTGTTTTACAGTCGTTTAGGCCGGCTCATTGAATCGGTCAAGAACTCTCCCCGGGCTCCGGAGGTGAAAGAGATTTTTCTTCCCGGCGAAATTGAGGAGAAGAAAAGGCAGAAAAACTTGCTGGAGGGTTTGACCCTGCCCCGGGTATTCATAGGTGAGCTGTCGTTACTGGCGGACAAATTTGGTTTGAGGGATTTGTTTGAAAGGGTTATGAAAACCAATCAAGTTACTATTTAAAAGCAAGCAGCGGGGAGGGGTAACAAATAAATGGTAGACTTGGATTTGCTCCAGACGGGCAACGTTTGGAAATATATAGGTATGGAAATTATTAGGAATGCGGAGGGGCAACCCGGAGTTCACGTCAGGAATTCGGAAAGTCTCAAGCAGATTTATGGCAGTGTTCACGGCGGGATCATTGCCACGGCGGTTGATGCGGCGGTAGCAGTGGCTGTCAACAGCGCCATTGGTAAAGACTACGGGGCGGCAACGGTGGAATTAAAGGTAAATTTTTTGTACCCTGTTGTTGATTCCGATATATTTGCATTTGCCAGATTAGTTAAAGAAGGAAATTTAATGGTTGGCACCGCTGAAGTGTTTGACAACCAGGGTCAACTGGTGGCTATTGGTACTGCCACTTATAAGGTGAGGCCCCTGCAGGCAAGTAATGGAAACAAATAGGCAGGAAAAGTCCCGGTTTATCTTTTCCGGTCTGCCCATAGGCAGAATGGCGGATGGCCTTCGGGGTTACTCAGTTTTTTTATGCGGCCTCTCCTATTTGGCTATGGCCTTCAAGGGACCAGTCCGATTAGAAGGGCTGGTCACGGTTATCACTGTTCTTACCTTGCTTCAGTGCCTACCCGCCATAAGTGGCATTACTCGTTTTGCCTGCGCCGGCTTGTTCGGGCTTGGGTCGATATTATTGTTCGCAAGTGGCGCCGATGTCGCTACCTGGTGCAGCGCCGTCACGCAAAACGGTAAAATACTGACTCTCATGATGTTTGTGCCTATGCTTAGCATTCCATTCACTTTTCCGCGCTACCGGCGGTCCCTGGAACATGTGCTGCAAGGGGTGGTGCGGAGCGACGGAGGATTGTATTTGCTAACCCACCTCACGTCTCACCTCATCGGTGTGATTGTCAATATTGCCTGTGTTTCTATAACTTATTACATATTGAAAACGGGCATTGCCGGCAGAAATCTTGATATGCTGGCCAGAGCAACGGCCCGTGGATATACCACTACCTGCTTCTGGTCACCCAATTCAGGGGCGCTGGGTCTGGTTCTGGGTTATTGGGGCGGAAACCTGGTGGACGTTATCCCTGTGGGGCTGCCGCTGGCAGCTGTGGCCCTGGCGCTGGGCTGGGTTGAAAACAGGTTGTGGGGTATGAGGGAGGAGGAGTATGGTAAGGCTGTTTCTCCGGGCAATTCCGGCGCAGCAAAGCATGCCGGGAGCTCCGAGGTATACAGGGATTTTTGCTGGCTTGTTATTGCGGTGATCCTGCTCCTATGCCTTGTAGTTTTTTTGGACTGGGCTACACCTCTGGGCATCCTTACCATAGTTCCCCTGATGTCACTGATCTATCCCTTTATCTGGGCGGTGTTAGCCGGGGAAACCAGGACCCAGTGGATTCACTTCAAAAATTTTCTCAGCAGCGGCTTGCCCAGGATGTCCAACGAAGTGGTAATCTTTCTGGGTGCAGGCTTTTTTGCGGTTGCCGCGGGCAAATCCGGCGCAGTTCAATACCTGACCCGGATTTTTTCCGGTGTCTCAGACAGCCCCGTTCTTTTAACCGCCGTAATAATCCTCATAGTGGTGGGGCTTTCTCTGGTGGGGTTTCACCCCGTACTGACTACCACCAGCATTGTCGCGTCTTTTACTCCCCAGTCACTGGGGTTGCCCGCCGCCCTTTTATCGGTGGTGGTGGTTACAGGCTGGGGGCTGGCTGTAACCTGTTCGCCCTTTTCCGCATGCAGCTTGAGCCTTTCCAACATGACGGGCAACGACCCATTTACTGTAGGCGTCAGGTGGCAGTTAAGGTTTACCCTTTTGCTGTTCCTGGTCGCCCTGGTATATTTTCATTTTGTACTCCTGGCTTTTTTTTAAGCGAACTCAGTAACAACGTGATAAACCAAATAGTTGAGGGGGTAGGGTAGTATGAAGCGAAAGGTAATTATTACGGTTGCACCGGTGGGCAGCGTTCCCACCAAGAAGGATAATCCCCACACTCCCATCACGCCTTCGGAAATTGCGAGGGATGTTGTGGCGTGTTATCACCTTGGAGCTTCGGTGGCTCACATACACGCCCGGGACGACAGCGGAAAGCCCACTGCGGACGTCAACCGTTACAGGGAAATTAAAGAGCTGATTGAAAAGGAATGCGACATTATCATCCAGCTATCCACGGGAGCCAGGACGGGAAACCATTTTGAGCGGGGCGCATGCATCGATCTGAGGCCGGAAATGGCCAGCCTTACCACCGGGTCGTCCAACTTTTCCAACGGCGTCAACCTCAACCCTCCCGACCTGATCGAATACCTGGCCCAGAAGATGTACGAAAATGGTGTGGTACCTGAAATTGAGGTTTTTGACATTTCCATGGTGGATAATGCCAGGTTTTTGCTGAAAAAGGGGGTTTTAAGACCTCCCTTAAATTTTAACCTCGTTTTTAACGTTCCCGGTTCCATGTCTGGGACTCCCAAAAACCTGCTTCACATGGTGGAGATTTTACCTGAGAAGAGTACTTTTTCAGTGACGGCCATTGGCAGGGTGCAGACCGACCTGATAACCATGGCGGTAATTCTTGGGGGTAACATCAGGGTAGGGCTGGAAGACAATCTGTTTTATTCATACGAGGACAAAATGTTTGGAACCAACATGATGTTTGTTGAAAGGGCGGTAAGGATAATAAAGGAGCTGGGCAGAGAAGTTGCTCGGCCGGACGAGGCAAGGGAGATTTTACAGTTAGGCCGGAGATAAGGCCAACTATATTTTAAGTGAGGTTGAGCTAGACAGTGAAAGCCCTTGTTAAAAAGTCAACGAAGCAGTATGATATCGAGCTGACTGATTTACAGATTCCTTCTCTGAAGGATGACGAGGTACTCATCAAAGTCACCGCCAGCAGCATATGTGGTAGCGACTTGCACATGTACCTGGGTCATGAGGGATATAGATGGATTAATTACCCCGTGGTACTGGGCCATGAGGTTGTCGGTGTGGTGGAGGCGGCGGGATCTGGTGTGGAACCGGATATAGTGGGGAAAAGGGTGGTTATCAACCCCTACATACCATGCAATGCCTGCGACAACTGCCTTAAGGGGGAAGAAAACATCTGCCAGGCCGGACCGCGCACCCTGACAGCCCCGCCCCTGTCTCTGCAGTTTGGTTTCAGAAGAAACGGCGGTATGGCGGAGTACATGGTTGTCCCTCGGGACAACGCCCTGCCGCTGGGTAATAAAATCTCAGATGAGGTGGCAGCAATTTTGGAATCGGTGGCAGTTGGTGTGCATGCCGTAAACAAGATCGGCGACGTTAAAAACAAGAACATCGTAATTTTTGGCCCAGGGCCCATAGGTTTGGGGATAGCGGTGATCTGTAAGGGGTTGGGATCCGGTAAAACCTTGGTGGCGGGGCTTCCTGACGATGAAGAAAGACTGCAAATAGTGAAGAAAATAAAAGCCATTCCGGTAAGAGTAGATCCTGCTGATTTTTCAGCCTTGGCCGGGCATCTTCAGGATAGGCCCGCGGACGTAGTTTTTGACTGCTCCGGTCATCCGTCAGTGCCGGAAAAGGCCATATACCTGGTAAAAAAAGGCGGAAAAGTCATTCTGGTGGGAATATCTACGGGCAGGTTTTCATTGCCCATGGATTGCATGGTACGGGGAGAAATCGGCCTAAAGGGTACCTATGGGACCAGTAAGAAATCTTTTTTGCAGGCTATAGAGTATGCTGGTCTGCCGCAATTCCCTTTTGAACATATTGTCACCGACAGGTTTAGACTGGCAGAGGCCGTAGCTGCTTTTGATCTTGCAAGTAATAAAAAAAGGGGTAAAATATTGCTTTATCCTTAGAAATAGTATTTGTTTTAGAAGGGGACTGAACTGGAGTTTAAGAATCGCAGCAAAGTGAAGCGGTTAAAGAAAATTAAAGAAAATTAAAGAAAATGATTTCTATAAGGGGGCTTATCTTTGAATACTGACTACAAGTCGCTTTTTAACCTGGCCGGTAAGATAGCGCTTATAACAGGGGCAGCCGGTTCCATAGGTCGGGAGTTCGCTGCCGCCCTAGCCCAGAACGGCGTAAGCCTAGCGCTGCTGGATGTCAGGCAGGAAAAGCTGGAAATGCTTAAAAGAGAATTGTCGGGATACCAAGTAAGGGTAGAGATCTTCCCCTGCAACCTCAAAAATACCCGGGAAATAAAAGAATCGGTGGCAAAAGTGGTGGAAAGTTTCGGGAGAATTGATATTTTACTTAACCACGCCGGGTTGAATATCAGAAAACCGGCCCTGGAATATTCCGAGGAAGACTGGCACAGTATCGTTGATGTCAACGCCAAGGGGGCTTTTTTTATGGCTCAGCAGGTGGGCAGATATATGGTTGAGCAGAAAAGGGGCAAGATAATTAACACTGCTTCGGTATCCTCCGTACGCGGGCACCCTAACCTGTGCATATATGCTATGACCAAGGGGGCCGTCGCTCAGATGACAAAAGTACTGGCCAATGAATGGGCCCGCTACAACATCAATGTTAACGCTATTGCCCCTGGATACATAGTTACCGAGCAAACGGAAGAATACTTGAAGGACGAAAAAGTCTATGCCGGTATACTATCAAAAATCCCTATGGGGAGAATTGGCAGGCCCGTAGATTTGGTGGGGACGATGCTGTTTTTGTCCTCGCCGGCCTCGGATTACCTCACCGGCCAGACTATTCTGATAGACGGCGGGAGAACCATTGACTGAACCGGAACATACCTGTCCTTTGATAATTCTATTATTACCTTTCTATTTTCTATTTACAGAAGATATTGACACAATATAATGACTGTTAGTATAATTGTTCCACAAAGGAAAAGCAATTCCCTTGACGGAACACATCAATGTACAGGTCTTCAGTGAGAGGTCATAGCTGGAACCAGGAGCAAATAAAAAATGCAAAAGGATGTAAAAGGAGAGGAGTATTATGGCTGGAGCGTTGGAAGGTATCCGGGTTTTAGAACTGTCGAGAACGTTGGCCGGTCCTTTCTGCAGCATGTTGCTGGCTGACATGGGTGCCCAGGTGATTAAGGTGGAGCAGCCTGGTGTCGGTGATGAGACAAGGGGCTATAAACCGCCCGAATGGGGTGGAGAAAGTTGCTATTATCTTAGCCTGAACCGCAATAAGAAAGGGATCACGTTAAATCTGAAGACCGAAGAAGGCAGGCAAATTGTTAAACAACTGGTTAGCCAGGTGGACGTTTTAATTGAAAACTTCCGTACCGGGACTATGGAGAAATTCGGGTTGGGTTACGACGTTCTGAAAGAAATCAACCCGCGCCTGGTCTATTGCGCCGTAAGCGGTTTTGGCCGTACCGGACCTATGAAGGATGAGCCGGCTTACGATTTGTTGATGCAGGCCTTTGGAGGGCTTATGAGTGTGACCGGTGAACCGGGCCGGCCTCCCGTGAAAGTCGGCTTTTCAGTGGTTGATTTGACCACCGGGCTCTATGCAGCCCTGGGTGTACTGCTGGCGTTGCTGGCCAGGGAAAAAACGGGCCGGGGCCAGTATGTAGAAGCTTCCCTGCTGCAGGCCATAGTGTCGCTGCAAACCTACCTGGCCCAGGGGGTGCTGGCCACCGGCAAGATTCCCGGTCGTTTGGGTTCGGCCCATCCCAACGTGGCACCTTATCAGGTATTTGAAACGCAGGACGGGTACATAATCATTGCCGTACCCAACGACTGGTTATGGAAGAAAATGTGCGATGCACTGGGTCTCGACCACTTAAAAGAACACCCGAAATTCGCGATTAATGCAGACAGGGTAAAGAACCGGGAAGAACTGGTTGCCCTGATGACTGATTACACCAGGACCAAAACTTCCGCGGAAATCCTGGCCAAATTAAAGGAAGCAGGTGTTCCTTCCGGTCCGATTTACAACATTGCCGAGGTATTATCCCACCCGCAAGTGGTTCACCTGGGTATGATTCAGGAAGTGCCACATCCAACCATCGGTACGATGAAAGTGCTGGGGATTCCCATTATAATGTCGGAAACACCGGGTTCAGTGCGCATGGCCCCGCCGCTGCTGGGACAGCATACCGTGGAAGTGCTTTCCGGCCTGGGATACAGTGAGGAAGACATAAACGAGCTGAAAGAAAAGGGAATAATTTAAGTTGCCGGTCCAAATAAAAAGCCGTGGGAGGAGTAATGATGGATTTTAATATTAACGACGAATTAAGACTGATGGTGGAAACGGTAAAGGATTTTGTGGACAATGAAGTAGATCCTGTCAGCCAGCGTATTGACGAAGAGGATCGCATTCCGGAAGAGATCATCGAAAAGGCAAAGGAAATGGGCCTGTTTGGTCTCAGCATACCCGAAGAATACGGCGGCGTGGGTAGCATCGGCATGCTGGGAAAGTGCCTCATTTATGAACAACTGGGACGCACCTGCAACGGTTTTACCACTCTTATCGGTGCTCACACAGGAATAGGTACGGTGGGTATAGTGGAGCTGGGCACTGAAGAGCAAAAGAAAAAGTATCTTCCGGATCTCGCCTCCGGCAATCGCCTTGGTGCCTTCGCCCTTACCGAACCCGATGCCGGCTCGGATGCGGCAAACATAAAAACGACGGCGGTTCGCAAGGGAGATAAATACATCCTCAACGGCACCAAGCACTTTATTACCAACGCTCCCGAGGCGGACATTTTTACCGTAATGGCTGTTACCGACAAATCCAAGGGACCCAAAGGAATCACCTCTTTTATTGTGGAGAAAGACTTCCCGGGCTTCCGGATCGGTACCATCGAACGCAAGATGGGCCTGCGGGGATCCCATACTGCGGAGGTCATTTTGGAGGACTGCGAGGTGCCGGTGGAAAATGTGCTGGGCCAGGAAGGCCAGGGGTATGTCAATGCCTTAAAAATCCTGGCCAACGGACGTGCCGGTTTGGCCGCGCGCAACCTGGGCTCCATGCAAAAACTGCTGGAACTGTGTGTTCAATATGCCCAGCAAAGGGTACAGTTTGGCAAGCCCATCGCATCCTTCCAGGCGGTGCAACATATGCTGGCAGATATGGCTGTCGATATTGAAACTACCAGGTGGTTCACATATCGAGTTGCCTGGATGGTTGACCAGGGCATGAAAGTGATCAAGGAAGCCGCGGCTGTAAAATATTTTGCTTCCGAGGCCTACTGCCGGGTGGCCGACAAGGCCGTGCAGATTTTTGGCGGGATGGGATACATGAAGGATTTCCCCATTGAGCGGTACTACCGTGACGCCAGAATTACCAGAATCTACGAGGGTACCTCGGAGATCCAAAAGAACATTATCGCAAGCCAGCTGTTGAAGGAATATGCACTGGCCTAGACCGGCCAGACAATCAGCATGTTTAGAGAGATTATTTCCGGGGAGGAGAACAATAATGATAGTTCGAAAGGTTGCCGTGATCGGTGCCGGTACCATGGGAAGGGGAATAGCCCATGTCTGTGCTCTGGGCGGCTTTCAGGTTAACATGCAGGATGTAAGCAGCGAGTATCTGGAAAAGTCATTGAAGATCATTGAGGACAACATGCAAAAAGGGGTGGAACGGGGCAAGGTCAAGCCGGAAGATAAAGAGGCCGCCCTGGCCCGCATCAGCTGTTTTACCGATTTGAAAGAAGCGGCTCAGGATGTGGATCTGGTTATTGAGGCCGTCCCGGAAGATATGAAATTGAAGCAGGACGTTTTCGCCAAGCTTGATGAATACTGCCCCACTCATACCATCCTTGCGACCAATACTTCCTCCATGAGCATTACCGAGATTGCCGCTGCCACAAAAAGACCGGAAAAAGTGATTGGCCTGCATTTCTTCAATCCCGTACACATAATGAAACTGGTCGAAATTATTTGCGGGCTGGAAACATCGGAGGAGACCTACGCAATCTCCGCAGAAGCCTGTAAACAAATGGGCAAGGAGACCGTGAAAATCAACGAGTTTCCGGGCTTTGTGACCACCCGGATCAATGCGCTCATTGGGAACGAGGCCTTTTTAATGCTTCAGGAAGGTCTGGGTACACCGGAGGACATTGACAAAGCCCTCAAGCTTGGTCTGAACCATCCCATGGGCCCCTTTGAGATGGTCGATCTGGTAGGGCTGGATACCAGGTTAAAAATACTGGAATACCTGCATAAAACTCTGGGCGAGAAGTACCGCCCCGCCCCGCTGCTGGTTAAGTACGTTCAGGCGGGCAGACTGGGACGCAAGGTAGGTAAAGGCGTTTATGATTATACCGGGAAGTAGGTGGAGGACATAATGGGTTTCAAAAACCTTATCCTGGAAAAGGAAGAAGGCATTGCCGTGGCCACGGTCAACCGCCCGGAGGTTCGCAATGCCTTAAACCGGGAAACCTGGCAGGAGATCAACTCGTTGATTGACCAGGTGGAAAAAGATGAGGAAATACAGGTACTGATTTTCACCGGGGCGGGGGATAAAGCCTTTGTGGCCGGTGCAGATGTGGCTTCCCTGAAAGAAAGAACCATGCTGGAAACCTTTGTAAACGAGAACCAGGCCATTTTAAACCGCCTGGCCAACATGGAGAAGGTTACCATTGCAGCCATTAATGGCTACGCCCTGGGAGGCGGCTGTGAACTGGCCCTGGCCTGTGACCTGCGCGTGGCCGCTGAAAACGCCAGGCTCGGCCAGCCGGAACTGAACCTGGGCATTTTGCCCGGAGCAGGCGGCACCCAGCGCCTGGCCCGACTGGTAGGTATTGGTAATGCCAAGGAATTGATTCTAACCGGTGAAATCATTGATGCCGCCGAAGCCTACCGGATTGGGCTGGTTAACAAAGTAGTGCCCGCCGGTGAGGCAGTGCGGGCAGCCAAGGAAATGGCCCAGAAGATAATGGCGAAAGGACCTCTCGCCGTTCGTTTTGCCAAGGCAGTGATCAACTGGGGCAGCAATGTCAGCCTTGAATCCGGCTTAATCATGGAAAGGCTGGCTCAAACAATACTGTTTGGAACAGAGGATCATTTGGAAGGGTTGACTGCTTTTTTGGAAAAGAGACGCCCGGTTTATAAAGGAAGGTAAAAACAGGTGGCAATTCCTTAAAGCGGGGGAATGAGCGATGAGAAGAGTGGCCATTGTCGGCGCCGGGCAGACGCCTTACGGCGAATTCCCCACCCTGGGGGTGAAGGAACTTTTTGCCTGGGCCTTTAAAGACATGCTACATAGTGTGGACAAGGGAATAGATCCCAGAGAAATTCAACTGGCCTATATCGGGTCCCTGAGCGCAGGGAGCGGGTTTCAACTGGGACAACTTGCCGCTCTTTTGATGGGGCATGTGGGGTTGCCTCACGTTCCGGCCATCAGGGTGGAAAATGCCTGTGCGTCCGGTGGTTTTGCCCTGTACAGCGCCATTTGCGCGGTGGCTTCCGGCAAGTGTGATATCGCACTGGCCGGAGGGATAGAAAAGATGCGGGATGTTTCCTCCACCAAGACGAAATACTGGTTGGGTATTTCCGGAGACACCGAATTTGAAAGGATGGCCGGGTTGACCTTTGCCGGCATCTATGCCCTGGTGGCCAGCAGGTACATGCACGAATTTGGCTTAACCCGGGAGCAGCTGGCCAAGGTGGCCGTGAAAAACCACAGACACGGGGCCATGAACCCCAAGGCGCAGTTCCGGCGGGAAATTACCCTGGAAATGGCCATGGCAGGGGCACCGGTGGCCTATCCCCTGAATATCTGGGATTGTTGTCCCACCACTGACGGGGCTGCGGTGGTCCTGCTGTGCAGCGAGGAGCGGGCAAGGGAATTCACCGATCACCCCGTTTATATTATTGGCTATGGTGCCGGTACCGACTACCTGGCCGTGCAGGACAGGGATTGCATCACCAGTTTCAAGGCCGCCCGCATGGCCGCCCAGGAGGCATACAAGCAGGCCGGAGTAAAACCGGAGGACATTGACTTTGCGGAAGTGCACGACTGCTTCACCATCGCGGAAGTGGTGGCCTACTATGACCTGGGATTCTGCGAAAAGGGAGAAGCCGGCCGTCTCCTTGATGAAGAGGCTACCTCCCTGGGCGGACGTATCCCCGTCAATGTGAGCGGCGGGTTGAAGAGTAAAGGCCACCCCATTGGGGCTACCGGTTGCGGGCAGGCCTATGAAGTATTTAACCAGTTGCGCGGGCAGGCTAAAAACCCGGAGCGGCAGATAAAGAACGCCGAAATTGGCCTTTCCCACAACGTGGGCGGGTCTGGTGGTACGGCGACGGTATTCATTTACAGGCGGGAGGGGTAGCAAGATGGCAGTGGGGATAGTCGGTTATGGCGCATACCTGCCCCGGTTAAGAATAACCAAAAAGGAATACCAGCAGGCCTGGGGTAACTGTGCCGCCGGCATTAAAGAAAAAACCGTCATGGATTTTGACGAAGATGCGTTAACCATGGGCGTTGAGGCGGCCAAAGAGGCCCTGAAATGCGGCATAAACCCCGAAGAGATTGAAATACTATGCTGGGCTTCCACTAATCCTCCCTACCAGGAAAAGATGGTATCGGGAGCCGCTGCGGTTATGCTCGGCCTGAGGGAGGATGTAATAGCTACCGAACACGGCCAGTCCATCAGGGCGGGCAGTGAGGCTTTATTGACGGCCTGGGCTTTTCTCAGTGCCGGCAGCGGCCGGAACGCCCTGGTGATTGCCGCCGATGCGCCGCGGGCTTGCCCCCGGGAAAGCATTGAACATGGTCTTGGTGCCGGTGGTGTAGCCTATATTTTGGGTACGGAAAATCTCATTGCTGAGATAGACGGCTTCAATTCTTTCGTCAGTGAAATGCTGGGGGAGCGCTTCCGCCCTGCAGGCGACAACAACCTCAGAGATATAGGTGTACGGGCTTTTACGTTCGCATCCTACAACCAGCTGGTCACCCGGGCGGTCCAAAGCCTGATGGAGAAGCTGGGTAGGAAGCCTTCTGATTACACTTACCTGGTTATTCAAGAGATCGATGGCCGCAGTGCGAAGAGTGTGGCCAAAAAACTGGGGTTTGACGAGGAGCAACTGGCTCCCGGCCTGCTTTACGAGCAAACCGGCGACACGGGTGCTTCCTCTGCCCTGTTGAGCCTGGCTGCTGTCCTGAACCAGTCCAAACCCGGGGAAAAAATTTTACTGGCGGCATATGGATCTGGGGCGGGAAGTATGGCCGTTAGCTTAACAGTGACCGGTATGTCCTTAAAGGAAGGGAGAAATACGGTTAGAAAGCAGTTGGATGCAAATAAAACCTACCTTGGTTACACCCAGTACCTGCAGGTTAAAAGATACATCTAGCGAGGTGATTTACCAGTGGGAGCCCATATATCCATACCCATGTACCAGCGGGCGATCAAGCAGCGCTACCGCCTGGTGGGCCTGAAGTGTCTGAAGTGCGGCAAAATAAATTTCCCGCCCAAAGCAGGATGCAAGTATTGCGGTAATTTCGATCAATTTGTAGAAGCACAGCTAAGCGGCAAGGGCAAGGTTTATTCATATACCATTATTGCCGGTGCCGGGGCGCCACCGGAATTCAGTGAAGAAGCGGCCTACCGCCAATCCTACCCGGTGGTGCTGGTGGAACTGGATGAAGGGCCCCGCATTGTGGCCCAGCTAGTGGATGTGGAAAAGGATCAAGTAGAAATTGGCATGCCGGTGGAACTGGTCATCAGAAGAATATACACGGAAGAAGATGTGATCAGGTATGGTTACAAGTTCCGGCCCCAAAAAAATTAATTCATGAAGAAAAGGCAGAGGTGTTGAATGCCATACCTTATATATAACGACCTAAAAATTTACTACCAGGAGACAACGGGCCGAGAACCGCTGATGATATTTGTTCATGGTGCGGGAGGTTCCAGCCGGCGATGGTCCGCTCAGCTGGAAGCCCTCAAAGGTTTATACCGGGCGGTAGCCCTGGATTTACCCGGACACGGACGATCCGGGGGGAAGCCTCTTGCCTCCATTACCGAGTACGCCGAGTTAGTTGCTGGTTTTATCGATGCTTTACACAGCAGGAAATTCGTTCTGGCCGGGCACTCCATGGGCGGCGCCATTGCCCTGGAGTTTGCCCTGTGCCATGCGGAAAAATTGCAGGGGCTCATACTGGTAGGCACGGGAGCACGGCTGAGGGTGAATCCGCAGGTTCTGGAGACCCTGGCCGGGGGTGAATTGCCGCTGCACAATATAAACAACCTCTTTGGTTCTGCCGTTCCGCAGAGCCTGGTGCAAAGCTTCAGGCGAGAAATGGAAGGGCTTCCCTCCGCGCTGTACCTGGCGGATTATCAGGCCTGTGACAGTTTTGACCGGATGAGTGACATTCAGAAAATCAAAGTTCCCACCCTGATCATTGTTGGGGATGAAGACAAAATGACGCCGGTTAAATATGCCCAATACTTAAACAATCAAATAGCAAATTCCCGGCTAAAAATTATTTACGGTGCCGGGCATATGACTATGTTGGAAAAACCCGGAGAAGTAAACGAAGCAATAATTGACTTTTTAAATATGATACGGGCAAACTGAGTGGCGGTACCTTTCTGAAAGCTTTAGCGGGAGAAGGTGTTTATTAAGATGAAGGTAGTAGTATTCACCAAACAAACCTTTGACACGGAAGCCAAAATCACCCTCGACGCGCAGGGCAAAAT
>NZ_RBWE01000004.1 GCF_003627965.1 Desulfofundulus salinus
TTTTGCATGTTCTTTGGTGAGCCCTTGAGGCTTTCAGGCGGCGCCGAAGGGTAGTCTTGACGGCCGGGGTCCCCTCACGTGATACAATGGATTACCTGACGGGGCGTGCTACGTCTTCGTTGCATGTTCCACAGGGGCGCCCCGTCGGTATGTTTACTTAACCACGTGTGGGGTGGCTGTCAAAACCGCCGCCTCCCACTAACTTAAAAGTGACATTTTCTCAGTCCAGATGAACCACCAGTAAGTCTCAAGGCTTACTGCGCGTGTCGTGCACCGTTGTACCCCGTGGGAAAAGTGATATACGAAGACCTCCAAGGCGCACAACATGGCCCTGGCTTCCGGAGCCTAACCGCTCCCGGATACTCCCCAATCTATTGGGAGAGGAGGTCACTGATAATTGGGAGCACATAACGAACTCCGTTTTTTTCAAAAACTTCTATATCGGTTTCATAAAGCCTAATTAAATTTTCCCTACTTAAAACATCCTTGACTTTACCGTAACTTATCACCTTACCATTTTTCATCAACAGAACTCTGTCAGCTAAAACTGAAGCCAGATTAGGATCATGTTCTGTTGTTATTACAATGATGCCTCGGCTGGCAATACTTCTTAGAACTTCGACTGTTAGTACTTTATTTCTGAGATCGAGATGAGATGTTGGCTCGTCGAGCAGTAAAACCTTGGGTTGTTGAAACGTAAGCGTCAAACACAACCCACCTTGGCACAATACCCAAGTTTAAGGGATAATCTTCCTCAAAAAATAAGCTCGATGAGGAGGATTTTTTCTTATGACCAAAGCCGAACGGGAAGCGCTATGGGAAACCCGAATAGCCG
>NZ_RBWE01000005.1 GCF_003627965.1 Desulfofundulus salinus
GCGCGATTGCTGTATCGTGGAATGGGTATTGATAGCAGTTGGCCAACAGTACCTCGAATATGGTGGTGATGCCCAAGCAGTTTGTAAACGCTCGAAATGTATACACAATCTAATCCCTGATCGTTATCAAGCGAATGGACAGGTAAAAGTCCGCTGAGATATTTCTGGGTAATAGATTTTGATGGTTGTGGTCCTGTTCCAGCCGGCCCCGGAACGTGCTGTCAGGCAGTTGTCCTGGCCGGGCCGGCTTTCTGTTGCCTTTTTACACCAAGCTGGGTCTGGACATGGATGCCTCCTTTGCGGGACAATGGGACTAACAAGCCTGGTATGGGGATATTTCTTCCACCTCCAGTGGAGCCCGAAGGGCTACCATTTCGTAAAGCGTGTTACCCCTGGTCCGCCGTCCATTTCTAACCGCTGGATGTACCCCGGCTGTCTGGTGATGGGATTCGCAGCCGCCCATTCATGCACCCCCAGGGCCGGATGAGTACTGATTACGAGGGTGAGTAAGGCGGTTCCCCGGGGGCATCCAGGTCCTGTACCCGGCTTGATTTTTCTGCAAAAGGGAGGTGAA
>NZ_RBWE01000006.1 GCF_003627965.1 Desulfofundulus salinus
TTTTCATAATCCAGCACCCGCAGTTTTGCGGGGGGCGTACCGTCCGGCAGGAAGGCCAGGCAGAACTTCGAACGCATTTTGATTATCTCTTCCGGCCGCATAAGTTCACGACCTGTTGTGCTGCGGGTCTGCCGGTCGTCAAAAAGGCCGGGACCAAAAAGAGACTTCACCTCACGGGTCGCGCTTTGTGTTTCCACGGTGCACTGCCCCAGCATGCGGCTGAAGTACTGCGCCGTGTAGTCGTCTTTAACACCGATTACCAGGGTGGTATCGCAGCAGGCCTTGATTTCCTGCCATGTACGCCCGTAAACCCGCTCCAGCTGGGGAAGGCTCTGTACTATGACGTGGCACTCTATGCCCCGGGACCTGACGGTGGCGATTTTCTTTTCGAACTCGGGAATGGTTACTATGTTTGCAAACTCATCCAGGAGGAACTTCACAGGTACCTGCAGGCGGCCGTCGGGCCCGGCGTCGGCCGCTTCCACCAGCCGTACGAATTCAAAAGTGAAGAAAAGTGAAGCCAGAAAATCAAAGGCCCCGTGTGTATCCGGGGTGATGAGAAAGTAGGCGCATTTTTCCCTGCC
>NZ_RBWE01000007.1 GCF_003627965.1 Desulfofundulus salinus
GGCGTATAAAGCTGGTTTGAGCGCAGCAAAGCAAAAACCAGCCGGACCAGTTTTCTGGCGGTAAGGACGAGTGCTCTTTTATGTTTATGCGTACGGGCTTCATTGTACTTGGCCTGGTAGAATTCGCGGTATTCCTGATCATGCACCCTAACCAGGTTAGCTGCCTCCACCAGGTAATAGCGCAAGTACTTGTTGCCGGAGCGAACCCGCGGGGTATCCTGGGCCTTCCACTGGCCGGATTGGTGTTCGTTCCATACCAGACCGGCGTATTTAGCCAGAGCTTTCTGGTTTTTAAACCGGCTGATGTCGCCGATCTCGGCCAGAATGCCAGCCGCATAAACCGGGCCAACACCTTTGATGGAAGTTAAAGTCTGAGGGAAGGCCTCCAGATGCTGGGCAATCAGCTTATCCAACCTTTTCAACTCTGACTGCAGGGCCCGGATGACGCTGATACTGGTAGCCAGGCAGGCGTTAACAGGGTCAGCCAGGGACTTACTCAGGCGATAGGAAGAGCGTGCCGCTTTCTGCAGGGCTTTAGCCACCCCTTCAGCATCCACCAGGCGGTTTTTGCTCTTCTCCTGTAGAAAAGAAACCAGTTCCTCTAAAGGCATGGCAGCAATCTCGTCCGGGGAATAGAATTCCTCTACCACTGCCATGGCCGTAGCGCCGAAGGGATCGGAAAAGATCTTCTCCTGGCGCAGGGAACTGAATTTCAGGAAAAGATTGTTTAAGAAATACATCTTTTCCCGGGCAATCGTCTGGGCTAAGTGAAACCTGGTGCGGGTCAACCGTTGGAGGGCAAGGAAACGTTCGTCCATAAAAACCTCCTCCGGGAGGCGACCGAAGCGCAATTTATCAGCAATAACCCAGGCATCGATATCATCATTTTTGGGCAAGTCATTGTAAGATTTCTTGAAGTTATTGACCGTCCTGGGATTTAAAACATGGATTTGCGGTGAAAACGGGGCCAGTTTCTCCGAGTTTTGGCAAAAAGCGGTCAGGTGGTAACCGTAATTAGAAGTAGCCTCCAGGCCCA
>NZ_RBWE01000008.1 GCF_003627965.1 Desulfofundulus salinus
CTCCTTCGAAAATCTACTTTACCCTAAGCCGCAGTCTCATCCTCTTTCTTCTCCAGAGTAACCTTGTACCCTAGGGCCTCAAGGCGTGCTACGGTCCGAGAGACTACAGCCTTTTCGGCAAGTTTATCAAAGTAGTCGGAACCCAGGTCTTGATAGCGAGTGCCCTTTTTCAGTAAATGGTAGATAATCACGAGGATAGCGTGACCCACGGCTATAGCAGCACGGTTGGCACCCCGGCGAGCCGCAAGCCGGTGATAAAGAGCGGATAAGTAGGTTCCTTTTGTCCTCGCGGCAGCACGAGCTGCTCGCACCAGAGCTGCCCGGAGGTGGGGATTCCCTTTGCGCGTCTTACCACTTAATCGCTTGCCGGCACTTTCGTTGTTCCCTGGACAGATACCGGCCCATGAGGCTAGATGTGCGTCGCTGGGAAACCGGCTCATATCAGTGCCAGTTTCCGCCAGAATTTCTTCAGACGAGCGCCGCCCTAGTCCGTGGATTTCATCTATCCTCTCCAGGGCCTCCGCAAAAGGGCGCATCCGCTCCTCAATCTCCTTGTCCAGCCGGGCAATCTCCCGGTCGAGAAAGTCTATGTGCCGTAGCTGGATTTCCAGCATCATGCGCTGGTGAGGCCCTATTATGCCCACAAGTGCCTCCACCAGTTGGTCCCGTTTCTTCTTTAAACGGCCACGTGCCAGACCCGCCAGTTTCTCCGGGTCGGTCTCTCCTTTCACTAGACATTCCAAAATCTCCCGGCCTGTTTTGCCAAGCACATCCGTGACCACGTCACCCAACTTAATATTGGCCCCTTCGAGTAGCTTCTGAATGCGATTCGCCTCCCGTGATTGTTCCTCAACCAAGCTGCGACGGTAGCGTACCAGTTCCCTTAATTCCCGCTGCCCACGCGACGGGATAAAACTACCTCGAAGCAACCCATGCCGCAAAAGATCGGCGATCCACTCCGCGTCCTTAACATCCGTCTTCCGTCCCGGTACGTTTTTGATGTCCCGTGCATTGACCACCAGTGGCTGAATCCCCGTTTCCTCCAAAAGGTTGTAAATGGGTTTCCAATATACGCCAGTGCTCTCCATAGCCACCTGTGTCACGCCCTTTGTTTCCAGCCAACTTATCATCTCCAGCAAGTCCCGTGTCATTGTTCCAAAGGTGCGTGTTTCTTTCCCCTCCGGGGTGATGATACACGCAGTCACGCTCTTCTTGTGCACATCAAGTCCACAACAACGCTCGTAAATCACTTGCATTAGTCCAGTCCCCCTTTACTCCCGGCGCGGCGACAGCTCTAAACGACTCTCCTTCGCGTGCTCTCCTTGCGGAGGCCACATTTCGTGGTGCCCCTGCCATCGCCGAGGTCAGACTCCTAATCGGGCTCACCGGCACCATGGTGAAACGACCTTCTTCAACCGGGTGGTACACCAGAAGTTCGCTTCCTAACCATTTTCATCCTTCGTGGTGCCGCATATTAGCGGCATGGGGGACTCCTAA
>NZ_RBWE01000009.1 GCF_003627965.1 Desulfofundulus salinus
CTTGGGCATCACCACCATATTCGAGGTACTGTTGGCCAACTGCTATCAATACCCATTCCACGATACAGTAATCGCGCGATTTACCGGTACCGGTACTGTACCCGCTGTGGAATCAGGCATTGATTTTGTTGGCCTCGGTACCCGTAATATGGGAACCGGTTCCCAACCATCCGGTCAACCCATATTATTCCTAAACTGGAATCTGGGGTTGTCCGGTGGTTCTAATACTATGATACGAGGAAGAGGGCTTATGAAAGAGATTGATTACTTCGTTCACGAATCGGCTTACATAGATAAGGGCGCTGTAATAGGAAAAGGCACGAAAATATGGCATTTCAGCCACGTCATGGCCGGGGCACAAATAGGGGAAAACTGTACGCTGGGGCAAAACGTGTTTGTGGCCTCCAATGTCAGAATAGGGAACAACGTCAAGATACAGAACAACGTCTCGGTATACGAAGGGGTCATCCTGGAAGATTACGTCTTTTGCGGGCCGAGCATGGTCTTTACCAACGTGAAAACACCGCGCTCCGCCTATCCCCGGAACACCAGCGAAAACTATATAAAAACGCTGGTAAAAAAGGGTGCCTCCATAGGGGCCAACGCTACAGTAGTCTGCGGGGTGACCATCGGGGAATGGGCTTTTGTAGCGGCGGGGGCGGTGGTGACCAGAGACGTGCCCCCCTATGCACTGGTAAAAGGAGTGCCGGCCCGGATCACCGGCTGGGTCTGTGAGTGCGGCCTTCCTTTAAAGTTTAAAGAAGATACCGCTACCTGTACGGCCTGCGGCAAGCAATACGCGAAGCAGGGAGAAAAAACTGTTTACAGAACAAGCTGAGGTGTGAAATGGAGCAGGTTAAAATTCCCGTACTGGACCTTACCCCGGAGATCGAAGCCCTCTGGGATGAACTGATGGCCGCCATTCAGAAGGTGCTCAAGTCGGGGCAGTTTATCATGGGCCCGAATGTCAAGGCCTTCGAACAGGAGGTGGCAGCATACCTCGGTGTCAAGCACGCCATAGGCGTGAACTCCGGTACGGACGCCCTGGTAATTGCCCTGCGGTCAGCAGGAATTGGTCCTGGAGATGAAGTAATAACCACACCTTTTACCTTTTTCGCCACGGCCGAGGCCATCAGCCAGGTGGGAGCAATTCCGGTTTTCGTCGATATCGACCCCAAAACATTTAACATAGATCCGGAACTCATCGAGCCTGCCATTACCCCGAAAACAAAAGCCATACTCCCGGTTCACCTCTACGGCCAGGCGGCAGACATGGATCCAATTATGGGTCTGGCAGCAAAATATAACCTCAAAGTCATCGAAGACACGGCCCAGGCCTTTGGAGGGGAGTACAAGGGAAGGAAGCTGGGAACTATCGGCAATGTGGGCTGCTTTTCCTTCTTTCCCTCTAAGAACCTGGGAGCATTTGGCGACGGGGGCCTTATCGCTACCAATGACGACGAAATAGCGGAAATAGCCCGCATGCTAAGAGTTCATGGAGCGAGAAAAAAGTACTATAACGAGATGATAGGCTATAACTCCCGCTTGGACGAGATCCAGGCCGCCATCCTCCGGGTGAAACTGCCGCACATTGATGAGTGGAACGAGGCCAGGCGGCAGGCGGCAAAGCGATATAACGAGCTTCTAAAAGACGTGCCGGGCATCGTTACTCCATATGAAGCCCCATACGCCAAACACGTCTACCACCAGTACACCATCCGTGTCTTAAACGGCAGACGCAACGAAGTTAAAAAACACCTGGAAGAACAGGGCATTTCCACCATGATCTATTACCCCGTGCCGGTGCACAAACTGCCGGTCTATGCCAATAAGAATTATCGCCTGCCTGAAGCAGAAAAAGCAGCGGGTGAAGTGCTGTCCCTGCCCATATGGTCGCAGATTACTGAGGAGATGCAAAAGCAAATCAAGAGGAATTTTGAGGATGCCCTGGCATGAGCGCTATTTGTCCCCATCGAAGCGCTTATTCCTAAAAGGTTCCATTATTAGAGGGGCATAGCAATTTTGTAATGTTTGCCATGCCTATTATTACTCTGCTAAATTTCTAAAAAACTTTAAGGTTCTGGCGTTCTAATTCTAAATCTGAATATCTCTTCCTTTGAGGCCATACGCTATTAGTTACTATCTTTCTTTATCTCTATCCAAGTAAAAACGTAGAAGCGTCTGCTAGAATGAACTATTTTTCTTATTACTACCTGTTTCTCAAGCCCTTTCAAAAAATTTGGAATGAAAAGCATGTACCTGATTTCTCTATGGTGGAGGTCATATGGTTTGGCATATCGTGGAGCCGATCCGTTTAAATTGACTCTTAAAATACTGGATAATTATTGTGGTTGGTTTGCGTTGACTTTATTTGCCCTTTCAAATATAGTAGCTTACTTGTCTGTCTTGGGCTTTTTACCCCCTATGCGCCTTAGTGTTTTGTATATATTTTTACTGTGCCTTATCCTTGGAAAATTTGTTTTCAATGTTTATCTCTATGGCTTCAAACCGAAACTCACTTTTCTTCAATTTATAGGGTGGATACTTGTTATCTGGGTGGTTACTATACATTTAATTTGGTATTCGGAGATCCTTTCTGTAGGAGGAGATGAGGAGTTTTGGAAAAATGCTGCTCAAACGTTCCTTTTAGCACTTCTAATGTGGTTAATAGGCTTAACAATAGGTAGTAGATTTGAAGATATACAAAAATTACCCTCGGTTCGAAGCCTATTATGGCTAGTTTTTATTATGCTAAGTGGAGTAATACTATTGGGGGTATGGATGGCCCAAAAAAAATATGGTATATTTGTTTTCTTTTTTAAAAATACTGAAACAGGACAAGTTTTTAACTATCTTGTTATGGGGGACCTTATAGCAATATGTAGTCTACTGCTTATGGGTAGCTATCAAATTGTCCCACTTGTACAGTTTTTGATATACCTTCTCGCAAGCTCATTTCTTTTTCTGTCTTTTTCTAGAACAAGTTTTTTTCTTTTTATCCTGTGGGGTATGGTACATATATGGTATAGTCTTAAAGATATTAAGGCGCGTTTTTTGTGTATCATGTTTCTTATGGTATTAGTCTTATCTCTGTTGATAATATTTATAGTCTTAGGAGATGCTATAAACACTTTTAAAAGTGTAAAAGCAGTCGAACGAATGATGTCAATCATCGTTCAACCACTATCAGATACTTCGCTTCAAGGGCGATTAATGTTATTAAGAGAAGGTGTAGATTATCTAAGACATAACTGGCTTTTAGGTCAATATATGGCTGAGTGGTGGAAAACGGGAGAGTTAGGAGGATACATACATAACTGGCTATCATTTATCGTTGCTTATGGCATAGGTCCTTTCATCCTCTTTACCTTTCTAATTATTTTATTATTAGTTAAGGGATATAACATTATGAAGAAAAAGATGATGGTAACTCCTATTGTGCTTTTACTTTTTGCGAGCTCGGCCATTATCATAGCTCGTTCATATGTATGGCCTTTTATCTGGTTTATTATGGGTTTATTAGTCAATTATAAGAAAGGGGAAAAACGTGAAAATTGCCATTCTTTTTCATTGGAATTATGGTATGGAAAGCGGGGTTTATAAGAAAATATTATGCCAAGTAAAATTTTGGCGTTTATTTGGGCATGAAGTGGGCATTTTTCAAATTTCTCGTGAAAATAGTGAAGTTGCCGAATGTGGATATAACTCGTGGAAAATTTTTCGTTATTTTCCCTCATCGTGGATGAATAGGTTATATGCCTGGAAGTCCGCCGTTCAGGCTATATTGAAATGGCAGCCTGATATAGTATATCATCGCTTTGACCTATATTATCCTGCTCTCGTAGAACTAGCCAGAAAAGCTCCATTAGTATTAGAAATTAATACCAATGACCTTAAAGAATATTGCTTACGTCCTGATTTTCGGTGTATATATAACCACTTTACGCGTGGACTCTTGCTACGTGAAGCAGCCGGGATGGTATTTGTAAGCAGTGAGCTATCTAAAATGCCGCACTTTATGCGTTATCGTAAACCATTTATAGTAATAGGGAATGGAATTGAACTTGAAGATTATAATCCATTGCCACCTACAGGTAATAATGTGCCTCACATTGTATTTATTGGTAGCGATGGCCAACCCTGGCATGGAGTAGATAAAATCCTTGCTTTGGCTGAGCTTAAACCCGATTGGATGTTCGAGATCATTGGTTTTAATTCAAATGAAACGAATAAAGTAAATGTTACTTTCCATGGGGTTTTGTTCCGCAGAGAATACGAGCGAATTCTTGCTAGGGCTGATATTGCCGTAGGTACTCTAGCTTTACATCGGAAAAAAATGAACGAAGCATCTTCACTAAAAGTGCGAGAGTACTTAGCTTATGGCCTACCGACGATCATCGGTTATAAAGATACTGACTTTCCTGAGCCTGTTCCTTTTATTTTAGAACTTCCTAATTCCGAACAGAATGTGGTCTGCGGAATAAAAGCTATCGAGGCTTTTGTAAAAAAGTGGCGTGGCAAGAGAGTTCCCAGGGAAGCCGTACTTCGCCTAGATGCAGGTTATAAAGAGCAAATTCGACTATCTTTCTTTCTTAAGGTTTTAGAACAATATAATAAACAACGCTTCTCTTAACATAGAAATCTTGGTAGACTATTAAAATTAAAAGCGTTCTATATCATATATACTTACACTCCTAGGTGGCTAAAAAGGGTATCAAATACTAATTGGTATTAGTTATCTTGCAAGTGCTTATTTTTTTGGGAGGACTCAATAGTGTTCCCTAGTGTTATTTTTCTTACTACAGGTCTCGCTTACGGCGGAGCCGAAACACAATTAGTAAACCTGGCTACTAGATTAAAAAAGCGCGGATGGGACGTCTGTGTTGTGTCCATGCTCCCCCCGCAGGCCTTTATGGAAGAATTGGCGGCGGCAGGGATTCCATTGTCTACTTTAAACATGCGCCGCGGGATGCCGGATCCCCGGGCCGTATTCAGGCTGGTTAAAATCTTAAGGCAGTGGCGGCCTGACATATTACATTGCCATATGGTTCATGCAAATCTTTTAGGGAGAGTTGTCAGGGTATTTTACAGAATACTGGTGGTTATTTCTACTGCTCATAACATGAACGAAGGCGGGCGGTGGCGTGAAATTGCTTATCGCATGACAGACTTTTTGGCCGATAAAACAACCAATGTTAGCCGCGCAGCAGTTGACCGCTACATACGGGTGGGGGCTGTACCGAAAGACAAAATTATCTTTATGCCTAACGGTATTGATACATTCCGATTTCAACTTAATCAGAATGCCCGTTTACAGCTTAGAAGGGAGCTTGGGTTAAATGAAAATTTTGTTTGGCTTGCGGTAGGGCGATTTGAAGAAGCCAAAGATTACCCTAATTTGCTGCAAGCTTTTAAAAGCGTGACGGATGAACGAAATGATGCAGCACTGTTAATAGCAGGACAGGGTACATTATTTGAAGATATAAAGTAAGCGTAAAATAAACCCCACCTTGCAATCAGGTGGGGACATAATCTGGCTTATTTATTAACCCTGCACACAGGGG
>NZ_RBWE01000010.1 GCF_003627965.1 Desulfofundulus salinus
TCGTCGGACTGTGATATTGTCACCCTGTAAGCGGTCTGAGAAAATGTCACCATGGAGAGAGGAGACATTTTCTTGAGCGCAAAGGAAGCAAAACGGGTGTTCGTTATGGAGCAGGTTCTTAGCGGTAAATTAACAGTCCGACAGGCAGCACAACTTCTCGGTCTCAGTGAACGCCAGGTAAAACGCCTTAAAGGAGGCATGCAAAAAGAGGGTGTGGCGTTCCTGGCTCACAAAAACCGTGGCCGTAAGCCTAGCCATGCTGTACCCAAGTCAGTTTGCGACAAAGTGATTCAACTGGCCCAAAACGAATATCGGAATGCTAGTTGTGAACATATGGCTGAACTTTTGGCACAGTACCAGGACATCGTACTCTCTGCCCGCACCGTTCGCCGCATCCTTACTAAAGCTGGTGTTCATAACCCGCATTCTCATAAGACTGCCCGCCGCCGGCGCTCCCGCGACCGGATGCCTAAAGAAGGCTTGCTTGTTCAGTGTGATGCCAGTCCCTTTGACTGGCTGGAAGGAAGAGGACCTAAAATGAGCCTCCATGGGGCTATTGACGATGCTACCGGAAAAATCCTGGGCCTTTACTTCCGGCTGCAGGAGGACACCATGGGCTACCTGCACGTCCTCTGGCAGGTCTTAAATAACCATGGAGTTCCTCACAGTCTTTACAGTGACCGGCATACTATCTTCTTCTCCCCGAAAACCGACAAGCTTTCCATCGAGGAGGAGTTGGCCGGTAAAAAGGTACCCCTTACCCAATTCGGACGAGCTCTAGACGAACTGGGTATTATCCATATCCCTGCCCGCTCTCCCCAGGCTAAAGGCCGCGTAGAGCGTTTGTGGGGCACTCTACAGCATCGTTTGGTTATTGAGTTGCGCCTGGCTGGTATTTCTACGCTGGAAGAGGCTAATGCTCTCCTCCCGGAGTTCATTGCCAGGTTTAACGCTCGTTTCGCCACAGAACCGGCTGACCCTGAACCGGCCTTCCGGCCAGCACCGTCCCCGCAGGAGCTTATGCAGATTATTTGCTTGAAAGAAGAGCGTAAGGCTTCCAACGGTTCCACCATCTCATACGGCGGACGTAGCTATCAGCTGATCGATTCCCGGGGTATTGTGGCCCTACTCCGCCCCCGGAGCAAGGTCGTTGTACTTACACACCTGGATGGTTCTCTGAGCGCCCTTTATCAGGACAGGCTGTTTGCTCTTAAGTTCTTTTGCCCGCCATCTATTGCGAATACAGAGCAGGAACTCGGGCAATCCAAACCCCAACCCAAGACTCCACATGGTACGAAAAAACCTGCTCCGGACCACCCGTGGCGGCGTACTCCGCGGTTGTCTGCTAAACGGGTACTAGAACCCATTGATTATTATCTCCTCGATAAGCTCAAACAACAGTTCTAAGGAGGTGTTCGGTCCCTGCTTAAGCATTTTGCACGTCGATTTTTGCATGTTCTTTGGTGAGCCCTTGAGGCTTTCAGGCGGCGCCGAAGGGTAGTCTTGACGGCCGGGGTCCCCTCA